>DATCDL010000458.1:0-10974 GCA_036510715.1 Acidobacteriaceae bacterium | reverse complement strand
GGTGGTGCGGGGTGGGGCTAGACAAGCTGGGGCCTCTTTCTGCCGAGGCCATAGACGAACAGGAGAGCGATGAAGGCGAGGGCGACCAGGGCGGCGGAGGTGCGGTTTGCGGCGGAGTATTGGAGCTCCTGGACCTGATCGAAGATGGAGATGGAGAGGGTGCGGGTGACGCCGGGGATGTCGCCGCCGACCATGAGGACGACTCCGAACTCGCCGACGGTGTGGGCGAAGGTGAGGACGGCGGCGGTGAGGAAGGACATGCGCGAAAGCGGCAGGGTGATGCGGCGGAAGATGGTCCAGGGTGAGGCTCCGAGAACCTGTGCGACCTCGAGGGTGGGGCGGTCTACGGAGGCAAAGGCGACGATCAGCGGTTGCAGAGCAAAGGGCAGGCTGTAGATCATGGAGCCGATCAGCAGTCCCCAGAAGGTGAAGGCGAGAGGGTGGCCGCTGAGGATGATGAGGGCTCTGCCGAGAGCGGTTGCAGGGCCGAGGCCGACGAGGAGATAGAAGCCGAGGACTGTCGGCGGGAGAACCAGGGGGAGAGCTGCGATGGCCTGCACGATGCGGCGACTGAGCGTGTGGCCGCTGGCGATCCATGCGGCCAGGGGCGTTGCGAGCAGAAGCAGGCAGAGGGTGGTGAGGCTGGCCAGACGCAGGGTCAGGCCGAGGGCAGCGAAGTCCATGGTGAGTGTGAGTTTAGCGCGTGGATGGTAATTATGTCGGGGAGGTTCGAACGGGTGGCCTGAAGGGAAGGGCCGGGTTAGTTGGCTGGGTCGAGGCCGAACTTTGGGAGGCTGTGTTGGATGGGGGCGCTGGTGAGCCACTTGAGGAAGTCGTGGGCGGCGGCCTGGTTCTTCGAGGCCTTCAGGATGACGGCGCACTGGCGGATCTCGGGATAACTGTGCGGGGGCAGGCGAACGAAGCTGCCGAGGTCGCGGAAGTGCGGAGAACTGGCGATGGTGAGGGAGATGAAGGCGAGCTGGGCATTGCCGGATTCGGCGAACTGCGCGGTTTGAGCGATGTTTTCGGCGATGACGAGCTTGCTGGCGGTTGCGGCGGTGAGGCCCAGGCTCTCGATAGCCCTGGTGGCGGCAAAGCCATAGGGAGCGTGCATGCTGTTGGCGATGGCGATTTTGGTGACTTTCGAGCTGACCAGAGAGTTGATGGTGAGGGGTTGGGCGGGGGAATCCTTACGCGCCCAGAGGACGAGGACGCCGTGGGCGTAGGGAGTGGGTGCGGGGTTGTCGGTGAGGTTGGCGGCGACGAGTTGCTCGGGATGCACGAAGTCAGCGGAGAGGAAGATGTCCTGCGGATCGCCGTTGAGCAGTTGCTGGGCGAGCGTTGCGGAGGAGCCGAAGGAGGTAATGATTTTGACTCCGGTGGCTCGCTCGTATTGGGCTGAAAGAGCGGGCATTAGGGGTTGGAGATCAGAGGCGGCGGCGATGTGGAGGACCTGGGGAGTTTGCGCGAGGATGGGACGGGGGCTGGTGCCGAGAAGAGCGACCAGGAGCAGAGGAAGCAGAGTCAATGCGCCCTGCGAGAGGGCTTTACGGTAACCTAAATAAAAGTATGAATCTTTCATCACACAACCTTCGATGCACCGGATGCGGCGAGCGGATCGCCGCAAAGGATGCGCAGAGTAATTTTCGCTGCCGGACATGCGGCGATTTGTTTGAAGTTGAATATCCATGGAGCAACGGGGCGCCGGAAGTTGAGGGCTTGAACGAAGTATATTCAGCCAGCCGACCGACGCCTAAGAACCGGCCAAATCCGAGCGCTTTGCGTTACCTGTGGCAGGAGCGGCGGACGTCGACGATGGCCATCGACCAGAGCGGCGTGTGGCGATTTCGGGATCTGCTGCCGATCGTGCCGGATGATCGGATTGTGACGCTGCGGGAGGGCAACACTCCGCTGTATGAGATGCCCAAGGCGGCGG
The DNA here is from genome assembly GCA_036510715.1 of Acidobacteriaceae bacterium. Classification (GTDB taxonomy): domain Bacteria; phylum Acidobacteriota; class Terriglobia; order Terriglobales; family Acidobacteriaceae; genus Granulicella. Next base: position 9,038 of record DATCDL010000458.1, on the reverse strand, counting down.
CAGCGCTGGGGATGAACTGGCTGCTGGCGAAGCACCAGGGGATGAATCCGACGGGGTCGTTCAAGGATACGGGGATGACGGCGGCGCTGTCGGTGGCGGTGGCGAGCGGGTTTGAGTGGGTGGCCTGTGCTTCGACGGGGAACACGTCGGCGGCGATGGCGGCGTATGCGGCACGGGCCGGGCTGCGCAGCATGGTGCTGATCCCGGAGGGAAAGATTGCTTGGGGCAAGCTGTCGCAGTCGATGGATTATGGATCGACAACGATCCAGCTGCGGACGGATTTCGATGGCTGCGTGCGGGTGCTGGGCGAGATTGTGCAGCGGGCTCCGGTGTATCTGCTGAACTCGGTGAACCCGTACAGGCTGGAGGGGCAGAAGACTCCGGCGTTTGAGATTCTGGAGCAGTGCGAGTGGCAGGTTCCACACCACGTGATTGTGCCGGGAGGAAACCTGGCGAACTGCTCGGCGCTGGGCAAGGGCTTCGCGGAGATGCTGCATCTGGGATTCATTCATCGCGTGCCGAAGATCAGCGTGATCCAGGCAGAGGGAGCGAATCCTCTGTACCAGAGCATGCAGGCGAATGGGGGCGTGTCGCTGGAGGCGGTGACGGCGAATACTCGCGCGTCGGCGATTCAGATTGGGAATCCGGCGTCGTGGAAGAAGGCGGTGCGGATTCTGGCATCGACCGGGGGATGGTGCGAGCAGGTGTCGGAGCGGGAGATTGCGCTGGCGAAGGCGGAGATTGGCGCGGAGGGAATTGGGTGCGAGCCGGCGTCGGCTGTGACGCTGGCGGGGCTGAAGAAGCTGGTTGCGGATGGACGCGTTGGCAGGGAAGAGACGGCGGTTCTGCTGTTGACCGGGCACACGCTGAAGGATTCGGAGTACACGATCAAATACCATCGCGGCGAGTTGCTGACCGAGGCTGAGATGGAGGGTGCGGACGCGGCGGGATTGGCGCTGCATGCGTCGTTGCGCCACGAACCGATGGTGCTGGATGCGGAGGCGGATGCGGTGCTGAGGGCGATCGATACACAGACACGATCGGCGCTGCCAGCGTGAGCACTTTGAGTGCGGTGCGGGGGCTACGGTTGTCGCTGCCGGCGACGTCGGCGAACCTGGGGCCGGGTTTTGACGCGGCCGGGCTGGCGCTATCGATGCGTCTCACGGTCGAGGCAAGGGTTGCGGCTGGGTTCCAGATTCAGGCGACGGGGCGTGACAGCGAACTGTGCGGTTCGGTCGAGAAGAACCTGATGTTGGAAGCTTACCGGGATGTGCTGTGGCGCGCCGATGCTGTGGTCCTGCCGCTGCATGTGAAGTTGCACAATGAGATTCCGCTGGGGATGGGTTGCGGATCGAGCGCGGCAGCGTTGGTGGCGGGAGTGGCGCTGGCGGATCACTTTGGCGATCTGAAGATGGGCGATGCTGGGATTGTTGCTGAGGCGAGCCGCATCGAGGGGCATCCGGACAATGTGGCGGCGTGCTGGTATGGAGGCTTTACGGTGTCGGCGGAGGACGGCGATACGGTGCAGGTGGCAACGTTCGCAGGCGATGCCGGATGGGAGATGCTGTTGGCGGTGCAGGTGGCAAGCCTGGCGACGACGAAGGCGAGGGCGCTGCTGCCGGAGAGCTATTCGAAGGCGGATGCGATCTTCAATGTGCAGCGGGCTTCGTTGCTGGTCGCGGCCTTTGCCCAGGGGAGATTGGATTTGCTGGCTGCGGCGATGCAGGACAGGATGCACCAGCCGTACCGGATGGACGCTTGTCCTCTCCTGAAGGCGCTGTTGCCGCTGACGGCGGAGCCGGAGATTGCGGGGGTTGCGCTGAGTGGAGCGGGACCCTCGGTACTGGTGTTTTTGGCAGCGAAGACAACGTTGCTGGAGGCGGAGACGCGACTGCGGGAGTTGGTGGGGCCGGAGGTGGAGCTTTTGCCGTTACGGATTGGCCGGGGAGTGGAAAGAACCTTGCTTTAGGCCTCTCGCATCGTTTTCCACCGCGGTGCATCTATCATTATGTGGTTTGAATAGGGCAGCATGCAGCAAATGCTGAAAAGGGAGATGATTTTATGGCAGGTCAGTATGTGAGCGATGTGAACGACGCAGAGTTCGAGCAGAAGGTTCTGCAGTCGGATACACCGGTTCTGGTTGATTTCTGGGCGGCGTGGTGTGGGCCGTGCCGTGCGCTTGCGCCAGTGGTAGACAGCATTGCAGAGGAATACAACGGCAAGCTGAAGGTAATGAAGATGGACGTCGATAAGAATAATATGACGCCCGGCCGCTATGGTATTCGCGGGATTCCGGCACTGCTGATCTTCAAGGGTGGCAAGGTCGCGGAGCAGATCGTGGGATTTGTCCCGAAGGACACGATCGACCAGACATTGAAGCGTGTTCTCGTATAACTTTTCTCGCATAAAAGGTTCAAAGAGGTTGCAGAAGGTACGGTCCGCGGAGCTTTGCTCGGCGGACCGTTGCTGCGTCCGGTGTAGACTTTAGGCCAACCATGCTGGAGTGGAGTCTTGTTCACGGGAGCCTGATCGCCTTCTTCATCCTGGCGAACAGCTTCTTTGTGGCTGCAGAGTTTGCCGTGGTCAGCATGCGGGAGACTCGCATCGAGCGGTTGATCGCGCTGAATTATCCGGGTGCGAGAACGGCGCTGCGGCTGAAACAGAATATCGATGAGTTCCTTCCGGCGGTGCAGTTCGGAGTCACGCTGGCCAGCCTGGCGCTGGGCGGTCTGGGCGAGCCGGCCATCGCGGGGGCGCTGCTAAGCGGGTTCGAGCGACTGCCGTGGTTGCCGGGTGTTGCAACATTCGCTCACCTTTATGCTCACTCGGTTGCGATTGTTGTGGCGTTCGCACTGATTACTTATTTTGAAGTGTTGCTGGGAGAGTTGGTTCCGAAGTCGCTGGCATTGCAGCGGGCGGAGCGGATTGCGTTGGCCATTGCGGGGCCGATGGATGTCTTTATACGGATGACGCGACCCGCGGTGAGGCTGATGAATGTTTCAGCGGCGCTGGTGTTGCGGGTGTTTCAGGCTCCGCTGCGGGGGGAGAGTATCGCGCACTCGCCCGAAGAGTTGAAGTTGTTGGCGACGGCGACGCGCCGGATGGGGCTGCTGCCACCGTTTCAGGAGCAGATGATTCACCGCGCGATCGAACTGAACCAGGTGGTGGTGAGCGAGATTATGACGCCGCGAGGGAAGATCTTCTCGCTGCCGGCGGATATGACGCTGGAGATGGCCAGTGCGAAGGTGGTCGAGGAGCAGCACTCGCGCATTCCGGTGTACGACCCTGCGATGGGACGCGACCATATTATCGGGATTGCGTACTCCAAAGATATTGCGCGGCTGATTCACTTTCGGAGTGTGGCGCAGGGTTTGGGGAACCGCGGAGATTCTGGAATTACGCTGCAGCAGGTGATGCGCGATGTGCTGGTGGTGCCGGAGACGAAGCTCGCGGTGGAGTTGCTGCAGGAGTTTCAGGATCGGCGACGGCAGATTGCGATTGTGGTGGATGAGTTTGGATCGACGCTGGGATTGATTACGGCTGAGGATGTGCTGGAGCAGGTGGTGGGTGAGCTTGAGGATGAGTTCGATACAGGGCGGAGTCTGCCTCTTCCGGCTGCGGGTGGAGGGTTGTTGCTGGATGGGAGTGCAAGCCTGCGCGACCTTGTGACACAGCTGCACTGGAAGTTTCCGCGTTCGTATGGCGTGGAGACGCTGGCGGGATTTCTGCTGGTGCAGTTCGGGCACATTCCTGCGGAGGGAGAGCAGGTGGAGTTCAATGGACGACGGTTTTCGGTGGTGCGGATCGAGGGCCAAAGGATTGCGCAGGTGCGCGTCGATCCGATCGTTGAGAAGGGTTCAGCGGGAAAGGGAGCGGAGGCTTCGCCGGAGCGTGCTGCGGAGACGAGGCGATGAGTTTGAAGGGGGCGGCGGGTCGAACGGCGGTGGGAAGGATTCTGTGGCGCGTTGTGACGACGCTGCCGGTGGTGTGGGTGGTCGTGACGGTGGTGTTCCTGATGATTCACCTGGTGCCGGGCGACCCGATTGTGCAGATGCTGGGCGACGGAGCAACGGCGTCGGATATTGCCGGTTTGCGGCACGCGTATGGTCTGGATGTTCCGCTGGGGACGCAATACATACGCTACTGGATTGGGCTGTTGCACGGTGATCTGGGGCAGTCTTTGCGGCTGCACGATTCGGTGATGCACCTGATATTGCAGCGCTATCCTTACACGTTGGCGCTGACGGTGGCGGCGACGGTGCTGGGGGTGGGACTGGCGATTCCGGCTGGGGTTGCGTCGGCTCGACGGGCAAACCGATGGCCGGACCGCACGCTGGGGATTGTGAGTCTGTTTGGGCTTTCGTTCCCGAATTTTGCGTTGGGCCCGATTCTTATTCTTGTGTTTGCGATTGGATTGGGGATCCTGCCGGTGTCGGGTGCGGGGGTGGGGACGGAGGATTTTTTGCGTCACCTGGTGTTGCCGGCCGTGACGCTGGGGTTGGGGATGGGGGCGATCCTGACGCGGATGGTTCGGACTTCGATGCTGGAGGAGTTGGGGCAGGACTACATACGAACGGCGCGGGCGAAGGGGCTGTCCGAGAATGTGGTGGTGTATCGGCATGCGCTGCGCAATGCGCTGAATCCGGTGCTGACGGTGATTGGGCTGCAGTTCGGCTCGCTGCTGGCGGGAGCGATTGTGACGGAGACGATCTTTGGCTGGCCGGGGATTGGGAGGCTGACGCTTTCGGCGATTTCGAATCGCGATTATGCGTTGGTGCAGGGGTGCATCCTGGCGGTTGGCCTGACCTATGTGGCGGTGAATCTGCTGACGGACTCGGTGTATGCGCTGGCTGATCCGAGGATGCGAAAGTAAGAGGCCCTGGTTACGGTTCGAGGGGGACGATCCGGGCGGTGGGTTTGCCGTCGTCGATGGTGAGCAGAGCGAAGGTGATGGGCAGATTGAATCTGCGGGGACCGACGCTTCCGGGGTTGAGGTAGAGCACGCCGTTGCGGTGCTCGATCAACGGCTGGTGAGAGTGGCCACTGAGGACAACGCCGATCCCTGCCGCGTCGGGGTTGAGATCGAGGTCGTGAACGGAGTGGAGCATGTAGAGTAGGCAGCCTGCGAGTTCGATGGCCTCGGTGGAGGGCAGGGCGGCGCAGGGGCCGGAGCGGTCGACGTTGCCGCGAATCGCTGTGAGGGGAGCGATGCGGCGGAGTGCGGTGAGGATTTCCGGATCGCCTACGTCGCCTGCGTGGAGGATGTGGGCGACTCCTGCGAGGGCTGGGAGGAGCTCTGGGCGAAGCAGGCCGTGGGTGTCGGAGATGACGCCGATGAGCATGCTAGAGGCCTCTTTACCCATGCTAGAGACCCTGGCCCATGCGTGTTCGGGGATCGAGATAGTCGCGCAGGCCGTCGCCGATGAGGTTGAAGGAGAAGACGCAGAGCGCGAGGGCGACGGCAGGGAAGAACATCAGGTAGGGAGACTCGAAGATGTGCGAACGGGCGTCGTTGAGCATGGCTCCCCAGGTAGGAGTGGGGGGCTGGACGCCGAGGCCGAGAAAGCTTAGCGTGGCTTCGGCGAGTACAGCGGCGGCCATTCCTACAGCGGCCTGTACGAGGAGTGGTTGCAGAATGTTGGGCAGGATGTGGCGAAACATCAGATGCAGATCGCTGGCCCCGAGAGATCGAGCGGCCTGGACGTATTCGCGCTCCTTGACGCTGAGCACCTGGGCTCGCACCAGGCGAGCGTAGTTGACCCAGCCGGCGAGAGCGAGGGCAAGGATGAGGTTCGCGAGGCTGGGTCCGAGAAACGCGACGATGGTAATCGCGAGCAGGATTCCCGGAAGAGCGAGGAAGGCGTTTCCGAGATAGATGTTGACGATGGTGTCCGTGAAGCCTCCGTAGAATCCGGCCAGCATGCCGAGGGTAACGCCGAGGGCAAGGGAGAGAGCGACGACGGCGGTGGCTACGATGAGAGAGACTCGCGCTCCATAGAGCGTTCTCGAAAGTACGTCGCGGCCAAGTTCATCGGTGCCAAACCAGTGGGTGGCCGAGGGAGGAAGAAGTCTTGCGCCAAGGTTCAGATGCTCCGGGTCGTGGGGGGCCAGCCTGGGAGCCAGGAGGGCACAGAGCAGAAAGAGCGTGAGCACCAGGCAGCCGGCAAAAGCGAGACGATGCTTCGTGAGCGGACCGAGTATGGAGCGGAGTCTTGACGGTTGTCTGAGGTCTGCTTCCATAGCCAGTGAACCGATCATACCGCTAAAAACCACTGAGATTGTGCAGTATGAGGGGCGATCCTTGACATCCCTCTGTGCTCAAATAAACTTGAGGGAGACCTTACAACGGAATGCAGGTTTTAGGGTTCCAACCTATTTAAACATAGGTGCGGTGAAGAGCAGAGAAACGCTGCAGTACTATCTGGGACCCAGGTTAGATCGGAGCAGTTTAGATGAACGTCAAAGGGGAAACCGCAGTTGTTTGCGGTGCGGGCGGCTTCATTGGCGGGCATCTCGTCAAGAGCCTGATAGCGAGCGGTGTCAACGTGGTTCGGGCCGTGGACGTAAAGCCACTGTCGGATTGGTATCAAGCGACCGAGGGAGTAGAGAACCTCTCACTCGATCTGAAAGACAAAGCGAACTGCATGATTGCCGCAGAGGGCGCATCGGTGGTCTACCAATTGGCCGCGGATATGGGTGGCATGGGCTTTATCGAGAATAACAAGGCGCTGTGCATGCTGAGTGTGCTGACGAATACGCACATGCTGATGGCTGCGCAGGAAAAGGGTGTAAAGCGGTTCTTCTACTCGTCGTCTGCATGTGTCTATAACGGCGAAAAGCAGATTCATGAGGATGTGGTTGCGCTGAAAGAGTCGGATGCGTATCCAGCGTTGCCGGAGGACGGCTATGGCTGGGAGAAACTGTTCTCGGAGCGCATGTGCCGGCACTTCGAAGAGGACTTTGGGCTGGTCTGCCGCGTGGCTCGCTACCACAACGTCTACGGACCTCATGGGACGTGGGACGGTGGTCGTGAGAAGGCCCCTGCGGCCATTTGTCGCAAGGTGATTGAGGCAAAAAATTCTGGCATCCACGAGATTGATATTTGGGGTGACGGGAAGCAGACTCGCAGCTTTATGTATATCGACGACTGCTTGAAAGGAACCCAACTCATTACAGAAAGCGAGATTGATGAGCCAATCAATCTTGGATCGAGTGAGTTGGTGACGATCAATCAGCTCGTCGATATTGTCGAGGATATTGCTGGAATCAAGTTGAAGCGTACGTACAATCTCAGCGCTCCGAAGGGGGTCAACGGTCGCAACAGCGACAACACGCTGATTCTCGAAAAGCTTGGGTGGGAGCCTTCGATTCGGCTGCGGGATGGGATGGAACGGACCTATCGCTGGATTGAAGAGGAAATCGCAACCGGCACCAAGGGGAAGTAGTCGATGCCGCCGTCTGAAGGCGATCAGCGAACGATTTTGGGGATCCGGTTTTTTCTGGGAACGGCGATTCAGGCTGTCGAGAAGGTGCGCCCGGGTGGGTTGCTGGTTGTTCCGGCCGCTCCCGCACTGAAGGACCTGGGAACGAATGCATGGTATCGAGAAGCTTTGCTTAACGCAGATCTCGCGATCGCAGACTCAGCCTTCATGGTGATGGTGTGGAATCGGCTGCAAGGTGACTCGATTCAACGGCTGTCGGGTCTGATGTATCTGCGCGAACTTCTGAAGCAACCGGACGTGCAGCAGCAGGGCAACTGCATCTGGATTATGGCCGGTCCAGCGAGTGCCGCGTGTAACCTGGCGTGGCTTGCGACACAGGGCATTACGGTGCCAGACGATTGTGTCTATATGGCTCCGATCTATGGTGAGGAGGCGATCGAAGATGCACCGCTTGTGGCAATGATCGATCGAATCCGGCCACAGCATGTGATTTTGACCGTGGGTGGAGGAACGCAGGAACGGCTTGGACTATACCTAAAGCGCAACTTGAGCTATCTGCCTGCAATCCACTGCATTGGGGCGGCTATCGCCTTTCTCAGTGGCGATCAGGTGCGAATTCCCGCGTGGGCAGACCGGCTTTATTTGGGATGGCTGTACCGCTCGGTGTCGGAGCCGAAACGCTATGTGCCACGCTATTGGGCGGCGCGGAAGCTGCTGTATCTGCTGATTCGCTATCGCGATCGTTTACCGGCTGGGCAGGTGTAGGCCGCAGCGCATCTTCACCAAGGATTTCGGGTTACTGATGACTGTGAGATTTCGGATCATTCCGTGTGCACTTTTTCTGGTCAGCCAGTTGGCCTGGTCGGCTCCTGTACCTCGCTCGAGTGCGCCGGCATCGGTGGCAGAGCAGTATTTGTTTTCGGCAGCGAATGCAGAGCGAACGCAGCGGGGATTGCGGGCGTTGCGCTGGGATAACACGCTGTATCGTGCGGCGGTTGAGCATGGACACGAGATGGCAGAGAGGGAAGCGATCTCGCATCAGTTTCAGGGAGAGCCGGATTTGTCTGCGCGCGTGCAGCAACTGGGAGGACGCTTCAGCCGTGTCGCTGAAAATGTAGCCGAGGCACCGACTGCAGTGGATATCCACGCAGCATGGATGCACTCTCCTGGACACCGTGCGAATTTGCTTGATCCTAATGTCGACTCAATCGGCATCGGCGTGGTTAACCGGGGTGGAGAGTTGTATGCCGTTGAGGACTTCGACCGTTCTGTGATGAAGCTGTCGCTCGATCAGCAGGAGGCTGCCGTAGGAGGGTTGTTGCGCTCCGAGTCGTCCGTTTCGCTGCTGCCGAGGTCAGGCGATGCGCGACGTACCTGCGCGATGGAGACGGGCTATGCCGGCGCTCGCATGCCGTGGTTCATCATGCGCTACACGACGGCCGATTTCACGAGGCTTCCAGACGCGCTAAGGGAAAAACTGGCGAGCGGCAAGTATCGCTGTCAAGGGCGGAGTAAAAGTGAACCAGTACGGCGGAACAAAAGGGAGCCACCTGTGGTCTGAGATTCTGCATGGTGGGATTGCGGAGGCGAGGGCCT
>DATCDL010000457.1:0-5254 GCA_036510715.1 Acidobacteriaceae bacterium | reverse complement strand
TCGACGAGGTGTTTCTGAATCGCCGTGTTCCGATTACGGAAAGCCTTGGGGAGGACCTTCAGCAGCCCAAACCCAACGGCACCGATCAGTACAAGGATATTGAGAAGCGTAAAGACATTCGCTGCCATCTCAGGCTTCATGCCCAGCGAGGCGCCAAACTTTACGACCGAGGGTGACAACCGATACTCGTCAGTCTCATTGAGAACGGTCTGCTTCTTATTTGCATAGCTGGCGGCAGACTGCGGTGTCGGCGTCGCACTTTGCGCATGGATTGCGCTGCCTGGAGAGAGGAGCAGCAACATGCCCAGCGCGACCATCGTCAGACGGCGCAGCATCGCCGGTAAAGAAAAAGCGTTCATTACTGACCAGCCTCCGAAAACCGGGTTCCGGCTGGAAGAACTGCACGTAAAATCTGTTCGCTCAACTGTACGGTTGCCTCTTCAATCTGCTTCCGCGCCCCAACCGATAAGGATTCGATCTCTGCACGCGCCACTTTCACCCGATCCTGCGACAATGCGCGGGCAGCAGCGATCGCCTCATCGCGTTCTGCCTGCCACTGCTTCGACCGGCGTTCACGTGCGGCCATAATTTCGCTTCTTGCTGCACGCAGCTTCTCTTCGTAGGCGGTGGTCTCAGACTCGGCGGCGAAGATTGCACCGCGTGCCTGCTCGATCGCACCGCTGGTGCGGGAACGACGTTCCGCCAGAGTCTTATCCAGAGGACCTCGAACCAGGACCCCGTAGGCAGCAACGAGCAGGATGAAAAACACCATCGTCGGCACAGAGCCGAGCACAAGACCGCCAAGTTGATGCAAAATTTCCATGAGATTCTTTGGGTACTTCAGGAGGGCAAGCAAACTACTTGCTTCCAAGAGCGAGTGGAGCCCGTTTCTCAGTGCCGAGCAAAGCTCAAGCAACGCAAAATTTAGGCTTTTCGTTCCCCTTAGTTGTAGCAAAGCAGGGGGGTAAAGTCAAACAATCGACGTGCAAAACGAACCCGGTTTGAAGCCCTGCCTGAACGAATACCGCAATGGTTTCCGCATCTGAAATCGACGACAGACTTTAACAATAATTTTCTTCATACAGAAGACTCCCACAGGCGTAGAATAACGGTACTACCTGAGACCCGTTCCGGGTCATGCAGGCCGCGTGATCCGGGACACCACCTCCGCTCCCGATCAGGCGGCCTGTACTGTTTCTGACGCTATTGTTCTGCTGCCAACCCTGAAGCTCCACGTCGATGCTGATATCGGCGGTATCGCTCCAGCAGCGAACACGGACCAACGATAGTCAGATACACCAGATTTCCCTCAAATCTCTGCCCCGTCGTTGTCGCTCCTCGCTCAAGGGCCGCAAGAACCCTTCCTTCTGCCTGCGGAATCCGGAACTCTGCGGTTTCCAATGGGTCGGCGGTCAGCGACGCATCGATGGCATGGAGCAGGTCGTCGAGCCCCGCGCCGGTCAAGCCCGATACCGCCACCGTGCCAGGCGCCTGTAGGCCTGGGATCACCGTCGCGCCTTCACGCAGCAAGTCAATCTTGTTCAACACCTGCAGCGTAGGCTTTCCCTTGACCTCCAACTCGGCCAGGACCGCCTCCACCTGCGCTCGCTGCTCGTCGAGCGTTGGGCTCGCAGCATCCCTGACATGCAGCAAGAGTTCGGCGCGCTCCACCTCCTCCAGCGTTGCCCGGAAACTCGTCACCAGCGCATGGGGAAGGTTCCGTATGAACCCAACCGTGTCTGAAAGCAGCACCTTGCGACGTGAAGGCAGGCTGAGTTGACGTAATTTGGGGTCGAGCGTGGCAAACATTCGCTCGGAGGCCAGCACCTCGCCTCCGGTCAGCGCATTGAAAACAGTGGATTTACCAGCATTAGTGTAGCCGACGAGTGCCACCGTCGGTACCGGAACCGCCTCGCGTCGCCCGCGCTGCTGCCGTCGAATCCGCCGCACGGCCTCCAACTGCTGCCGGATGCGATCCAATCTAGCGTTGATCCTGCGCCGGTCGGTTTCGAGCTGCGTCTCACCGGGACCTCGGGTACCGATACCTCCGCCAGTCTGCGACATGGTCTTTCCGCGTCCGGCCAGTCTCGGCAATTGGTACTCGAGTTGTGCTAGTTCTACCTGCAACTGGCCTTCTCGGGTGCGTGCGTGGCGAGCGAAGATGTCGAGAATCAGCTGGGTGCGATCGATGACCGTGCATGGCAGGCGAGCCTCCACGTTGCGCGCCTGCGACGGCGTCAGATCGTGGTCGAAGAGTACGAGGCTCGCGCCGGTGGAAGCCACGGTGGCGACGATTTCATCGAGCTTTCCACCTCCCACCAAGGTTGCTGGATCCGGCCGGCCGCGTCTCTGGATCAGGACTGCGGCAATGGTTGCCCCGGCCGATCGCGCCAGCTCCTGAAACTCTGCCAGGGACGCATCGAAGTCAATATCAACCGGCGGCTCACCTGCAGTTTGTGGAATCTCATGGAGTTCATCGTGATCGAGGATGAACGAAGATTGACCTGAAACCGCCGCGGCGGCGCGGGCCTGCTGCGCTACGCTCGACGGGCGAAAACGGTCGGAGGTGAATTCAACAGCAACCAGGACAGCGCTTTCACGCGACGTCCTCTGCCGGGCACGGAGTAAGTCCTGCTCGACCGCTTCACGATTCGTTCTTGTCTTCCCTACTGACTTAATACGCACCCTGCCTTGTAACTCTCGCGAACGATCATCACCAGACGCGACTAGACGGTGGGTGTCCCTGCAGCCGGCAGCGCACTCTCAGCATTCGCCGTTGTTGAAGGAGTACGGCTCTCACTACCGCTGCGCGGGTCGCCAAACCCCGTCGGGCGACCGCTCACCACGGTGGAAATTGCGTGTTTGAAGATCAACTGCTCCTGCGCGTTGTTTTCGAGCAGAACAGAATACTTGTCGAAGGAACGTATCTTGCCCGTCAGCTTTACGCCGCTAACAAGGTAGATAGTAATGGGGCTTTTGTCCTTGCGGACCGTATTCAGAAAGGTATCCTGAATATTCTGCGCCGGCTTGGAATCCATGGGCCGATCTCCTCTTATCATCATGTTCAACCATCTCTTTCAAAATTCCGCGCTAGTCGATCGCGGTCGAACCTTGCAGCAAAGCAGACTTTCACCATTCACCCTACCTTTTTAGATGCTTCCAGACAAGAGCATGCTTAAGGGAAGACGAAGTCGACACCTCACTCATAACGATTAGGATGATAGAGATGCTCGACGTAGACACAAATAGGATACTGCTTCCGGTTCCCATGCTCGATTTCAGCCGTGAATTCGCGCAAATCCGCGAAGACGTGCTCGCAGCCATCACGTCCGTCTGCGAATCTCAACGGTTTATCCTCGGTCCGGAGGTTGAGCGCTTTGAAAACGCAGCCGCGCTGGCCTGCGGCGTTCCCTTCGCGATCGGCTGCGCTAGCGGGACGGATGCCCTTTGGCTGGCGCTGGCGGCTCTGAATATCGGCCCTGGCGACTCGGTCATTACGACACCGTTCAGCTTCTTCGCCACGGTGAGCTCCATCCTCCGCGTCGGCGCCAAGCCACTGCTGGTCGATATCGATGAGCACACCTTCAACCTCTCGCCACAAGCCGCTCAGAGACTACTGGCGAACGCGCCAAGCGGTGATCATCGGGTTGCGGCGATCATGCCCGTCCACCTGTATGGCCAGTGCGCAGACATGACCGTGTTGACGGCTTTAGCTGGGGAATATGGTCTGAAGCTCGTCGAAGACGCCGCTCAGGCCTTTGGTGCGTCCTGGAACGGCGTCCGTGCCGGGGCCTTAGGGGACGCCGCTGCCTTCAGCTTTTATCCCACCAAGAATCTGAGTGCTTTCGGCGATGCTGGCATGATGACTACCAGGGACGCCGTCTCCGCGGAACACGCACGCATGCTCCGCGCCCACGGCATGCGGCGCCGCTACTTTCACGATGAGGTTGGTTGGAACTCTCGCCTTGACACGTTGCAGGCGGCGGTTCTTGAGGTTAAATTGCGCCGCCTGGACGCCGGAAATGCACGTAGACGCGAGTTGGCAGCACTGTACGATGCGCAGTTCACGGCTGCGGGAATCGTGGGCAATACTACCGCCGACGGCATCGTCCTTCCCTACACCGCCCCGGGCGCCGAACACGTCTTCCACCAGTACGTCATCCGCGCCCCTCGACGTGACGCCATGCGGGAGCATCTCGCTGCTCACTCTATCGGCAGCGAAATTTACTACCCACAGCCTCTCCACCTGCAAGAGAGCCTGCAATCACTTGGGTATAAGCTCGGCGACTTCCCTGTCAGCGAGCGAGCGGCCCTAGAAGTTCTGGCGTTGCCGATGTATCCCGAACTGCGCATGGAAGAGCTTGAAAGCGTTGTCGAAGCGATCCGCCGTTTCTACTGATACCTACCGCCTGCGCTTCTTCGCAACCCTGGCCTTGTTCGTAACCTTGGCCTTCTTTGCAACTCTGGCCTTCTTCTCCTTCTCAGGAGTTGGGTGCGCCTCATCTGGCGCAGGGGAACCGGGCGCTATGACTCGGCGGCAGATATTGCCTTCCAAGCGATAGGTCTTGTCGATGGTTTTTCCGGGCGTGATCAACCCGGTCGTCGGATCGGGAGTAGGTATTGTCTGGTCGCCTGCAAGAACGCGATAGGTAAAGGTTGGCAACTTTTCTGCAGAATTCGCCGCCTTCCCGTAGGGGTCGGTCCCCATATAAATCTTTATGGGCAAATAGCCAGCAATATTGTGTTCGCGAAATCCGGTCTCATAGCGGTGCTTTTTGGAGTTCCAGATAAAGACTCGCACCTGGTCGAAATCATAAGGCAGCCCTGCTTTATAGGGCGAAAGCAAGGTTACGTATTCAGGAACATTGGTGACCGTTTTGCCATTGTCCAGAATGCCAGAATCCGGATCGTCCTCATGGGCGAGCACATACGCGCCCACAATACGCTGGCCCTCGGCATAGCGCAGCAGGGAATCTGGCCCGGACACATCGATCAACCGTGAATAGATCCAGCCGGTCTGACCCTTTGCATCGCGAACCAGCCACCAGTCCTCCATCGCAGGAGGTGTAGGGGTGCCCTTGTTATCGTCAGGCTTTGCTAACGGTGCGGCGCCCGGCCGCACCGGCTTCAAAATTGTCGCCCGCTCAAGAAGGCTGAGAGAATCGTTCTCGGCAAGAAGGTAGAACCGCTCAGTCTCCCGGCCGGGAGCGATGTGCAGGTAGGCTTCGTCGCGCGCTACCGCAGTCGCAACCAC
>DATCDL010000456.1:0-15218 GCA_036510715.1 Acidobacteriaceae bacterium | reverse complement strand
ACGGGAGTTCTCGGAGTATGGGCATTACTATAGTGCGTTCGATGACTCGATCCATACGGGCGAGTCCTATACGGCGTATTCGTTGTGGGACACGTTCCGTGCGGAGTTCAGCCTGCAAACGCTGCTGGCTCCAGAGAGAGTGGATGGGATGATTACGGCGTTGCTACAGAACTATCAGGAAGGTGGGTGGATGCCGAAGTGGCCCAATCCTTCTTATACGAACATTATGATTGGAACCCACGCGGACTCGCTCATTGCGGAGTCGATGAAGAAGGGATTCAAAGGCTTCAACTATAACGTTGCTTGGGATGCGGTTTATAAGGATGCGATGACTCCGCCGGATGGCGATACTACTCGGCGCTGGTACGATCGGGAGCCGCATACTCCTTATGAGGCGCGTGGAGGACTTACTTACTCCAAGGTGCTGGGTTATGTTCCGAACGATAAGACTGCGGAGTCTGCCTCACGAACGCTGGAAGATGCTTATGACGATTGGTGTGTTGCACAGATCGCCAGGAAGCTTGGCAAGATGGATGACTACAAGCTTTTTATGAAGCGATCGCTGAATTATGAGCATGTATTTAATCCGGCGACTGGATTTATGCAAGCCAGGAACTCGGATGGATCATGGGCGGGGATCAACGAGGGGTGGACGGAAGGGAATAAGTGGGTTTACACGTGGGCGGTGATGCATGATATTCCAGGGCTGATGAAATTAATGGGTGGGCGGGACATCTATAACGCAAAGCTGGATGAGCATTTTAGCGGCGGTCATAACATCCACAAGAATGAACCTAGTCACCATTATGGATATTTGTATGACTATAGCGGGGAGCCGTGGAAGACGCAGGCGAAGGTGAGAGAAATTGCCGGGGTAGAATATGCGAATCTTCCGGCGGGACTGGATGGCGATGATGATTGCGGGCAGATGTCGGCGTGGTACATTTTTACGGCGCTGGGGTTTTACCCGCTCAATCCGGCATCGGGAGAGTACCTGATCGGGAGTCCGCTGTTTACCAAGATGTCGCTGCGGCTAGCGAGCGGGAAGGAGTTTCGTGTCACTGCGCTGAACAACTCAGCGAAGAATGTTTATATTCAGAGCGCGACGCTGAATGGAAGGCCGCTCACTGTTCCAATGATTCGTTACAGCGATATTGTCGGTGGAGGGGCGCTGCGATTTGTGATGGGGCCAATGCCTTCCAGGTGGGCGGCCGATTGGAACCCCCCTACGTTGAGGGAAGAGATGGGACGCTCGGTGCAGTAATTCGAGGCCTCTCTGCAGAAGTTCGCCCAAGGCGCTTTTGCGGGGTGCTCAGGGTAAGGGAAAGATGTGAGCGCTCGACGGCGGAAGGTTCCTCTGAAGTGACTTTTGGTCGGGACGGTGAGCAATATTGATCGGCATATTGGCAGGGAAAGAAGTGAACTTGACAAGCGTCTGACAGTTCCTGCAGTATCAGTAGCGGTTTTCCATCAGCATAAAGACAAACGTTTGTCTAAACTTGCACATGGTTGAACTGGACGGAAGCGGTAAGAATTTCGGAGGCACTATGAAGTTGAATTGGTCAATATTCAGGGTGATTGCCATCGCGGTGATCGGGGTTCTGGGGCTGGGCAGCGCCTATGCACAGAGCACGAACTCGGGCGACATCCGCGGTACGGTTACGGACTCGACAGGAGCATTACTGCCGGGCGTGACGGTCACCGTGACGAACAACAATACGGGGGTGACGAAGACGCTTGTCACCAATGACGCGGGCTTGTACGACACGTCATCGATCGTGGTTGGCAATTACAAGCTGACGTTTGAGAAGACGGGCTTTGCGAAGTTTGAGCGGTCTTCGGTGACGTTGCAGGTTGGAACGTCGACGGTAAACGCGGCGCTGAAGGTTGGATCAACGACCCAGGAGGTCGTTGTGAATACCGACATTCCGCTACTGACGACGGAAACGGGCGAGCAATCGACGACGCTTGAAGCGAAGGCGATGGCAGCACTGCCGAATGTGGGGCAGACGTGGGAGAACTTTGCCATTCTGATTCCGGGTTCTTCCGGTACGACGGGCGGTTCGCAGGGTTCGACGAATCCTGGACAGGAGATTTCAGCGAACGGCAATCTGCCGTATAGCAACGTGCTGGCAGATGGTACGACGAGCACGCTGTCTCATAGCGCCAACGCAGATACCACCGTTTTTGAAGATGTAGCCGAAGTGCAGATTTCAACGTCTGCCTTCTCCGCGCAGTACGGCATTGGCGGCATCATTTTCAACCAGATCAGCAAGGGTGGAACCAGCCAGTTTCATGGCAGCGCCTATGAGTACATGAAGAACGATGACTTCAACGCGAAGAGTTATCTGTTCTATGGAAATCCAGCAACTATACCGCCATTGCGGTATAACAATTTCGGCGGCACGATTGGTGGACCGATCCTGAAGAAGAAGGCATTTTTCTTCTTCAACTACGATCAAACGATCCAGCATGGCAGCAGCTCTGGTACGAATAGCATCCCTACCGTACAGGTGATGGCGGGCGATTTCACAGGCCAACCGCTGATCTACGATCCGACCACGCAGACGATTGCGCATGATTCGGCGGGTAATCCTTATCCAGTGCGGCAGTCCTTTCTGAGCGAGTATGGGACCAACGCAGTACCGGTGGCGCTACAGGACAAGGTTGCACAGAACTTCCAGAAGTTCTATCCGACACCTTCCAGCCACATTTCTGGAGGACAGTTCCTTCCAGGAAACAACAACAATGGAATTATCCAGAATAACTTCTACGCACAAATTGCAAGCAACAACCCCTACAGGAAGTACTTTGGGCGGTTGGACTACGACATCACCGAGCACAACCGTTTCACCGCTTCTGTGACGACGCGCGACAACCCGGCGTTCTTTCCAAGCACCGTTGCGGCATGCCCGATTGGTTGCCAGAACGGTGATGTGGAGAGCTATAACTCACAGGTTTCCGACGTCTGGACCATTAACTCGAACATGATCAACGAAGCTCGGTTCGGGTATACGTACCAGGGCAACTTTTACACGGATGCGGCGCTGGGTAAGGGCTATGCGTCGGCTCTAGGTTGGCAAGCTGCCAAGGCGGATGACTTCCCGGCAATCCAGTTCATCACGAACTACCCCTACGCATGGATCGATCCCAGTGCAAACGCAGTCTACAAGGAACATGTTTTCGATCCTTCGGATGTAGTGACGATGATTCGCGGCAAGCATATTCTTCACTTCGGTGGTGAAGTGCAGTTCGCGCGCGACGATTCCACGGCATGGGGTAACACCAACGCGGGCACCTACCAGTTCTCCGGTCAGTACACGCAGAACTGGACGGTTAATCCGGGAACAGGGAAAGCATCGCCCAATGGAGCGTCGGGAGCAGACTATGCTGACTTCCTGTTAGGCGAGGCACAGAATTGGAACGCCTCTGTTTCTCCTGAGTACGGTGCCCGTTTGAAGAGCCCGCAGATGTTTGTGCAGGATGACTATAAGATCAGGCCAAACTTGACGATTAACCTCGGCGTACGCTACCAGATCCGTCATGGATGGAGTGAGATTCATGGCAATGAGGCGGTGTTCGATCCGACGGTGATGAATCCTGCGACAAATACGCTGGGTGCCTATTGGTATGGAAGCACGAAGGCGAACGGGCGCGGATCGCTGGAAGACACAACGTTCTCGACGGTTCTTCCTCGCTTTGGGTTTGCGTATCTACCGACACCTTCGATGACGATTCGCGGTGGTTTTGGGCTGTACGCCTATAACCTGAGCCTCGATACGTATGGCGGCGGTATGGGTGCGGCAGTGAGCAGTTCGGGAAGCATTGCTGACCAAACCAATGGCCTCAATCCGATCACGATCCTGGGTGGAACGGGCACAAACTTCCAGACCGGCAACCCACTCCCTTACTCGGCGGCTTCGACGAATCCGACCAGATTCAATGGCCAGAATGTTACGTACACTCAGTTCCACACACCCGATCCAAAGATCTACCAGTGGAACCTGTCGACGCAGAAGGAAATCGGAACCAACATGGAGTTTGAGATCGCCTATGTCGCAAGCCATGGCTTCAATCTGAACTTCCCAACGGATCTGAACCAGGTTCCGGTACAGGACCTGTCCTCGAACGATCAAGCCTTCCGTCCGTATGCCCAATATGGGGGTATTAGCGGGAGCACAAACAACGGAATCTCCAACTACAACTCGTTGCAGGTAACAGTGCAGCGGCGTCTATCTTCAGGTCTCGCGTTCAACTTCAACTACACCTGGTCACACTTCCTCGACGATGCAGATTCTTCGAGTTGGGGTAGCCGTGCAGGCCCACAGCCTTACCAGATTGCAAGCAATCCTGGTGTGAACTACAGCAACTCGAACTTCGATGTCCGCAGCGCCTTCAAGGGCAACGCGGTTTATCAGCTGCCGTTCGGCATGGGGAAGAGGTACCTCAACCATAACTACCTGCTCGATAAGCTTGTTGGCGGATATGAACTATCCACCACGGTGCAACTCACGAGCGGCAATCCGTTCACCGTCACTACAAGTGCGAATAGCTATGCGCATGCCGGATCTGTGTTCCCGAACTATTCGGGAATTGCGACCCGCCCAACCCATGGTCGTTCGATTCAGGAGTGGTACAACCCGGCGGCCTTTACTTTGCCGGCTAATGGAACGTTCGGCAATGTAAGACGGAACAGCCTCTACGGACCTGGAATCGAGCTGGTGAATTTGTCCGCCGGCAAGTATTTTGACATCTACAAGAATGTCAAATTGCAGATTCGTGGAGATGCCACCAATGCGTTCAACCATCCCAGCTTCGGCTTCCCGCAGACGAATCTGTCTACCGGCAGCCTGACGCCGGGACAGGCCTACCCTGAGAACCTGTTCGGTGGTAAGCAGATCAATGGGAACTTGCAGGGTGGTGGACGCGTCGTGCAGCTTGGCGCTCGCCTGCAGTTCTAATTCATTCACAGTAACCCGAAGGGACGACCTATGGTCGTCCCTTCGTTTTTAATGAGCGAGTGCGGAATGAGTATGATTCAGAGTGTTATGCGCTTAGCAAAGAACTTCGGCCTTACGGTGGCCCTTTGGATTACAACTGTTTCGTGTGTGGGGCAGACGACCTCGTCGCAGCAGAGCGAGCTGGCTCGTCATGAGCGGCTGGCGCAACAGTATTTGAGCCAGCGCGAGCCCGCGAAGGCTATCCCGGAACTGCAGGCGGTGGTCGCGCTGGACCCGAAGAATATGGATGCGCAGGCAAATCTTGGCGTGCTATTTTTCTTCCGGGGAGAGTACGACAAGGCTCTCCCGGAGCTGCACGCGGCGATTACGATGAAGCCGGATCTTTGGAAGATTCGGTCGCTGCTGGGGATGGCGGAACGGCGAACGGGGGATGAGCAGCAGGGACGACGCGATTTGGAGGCTTCGTATCCGCATATTGACGAAGAGAAGCTGAAGATTGAAGTCGGTCTCGATCTGATTGAGAGCTACGCGGCGACGGATGATCTGAACAAGGCGTCGGATGTGATTGCAGAGCTGTTGAAGCTGAGGCCGACCGATCCGAGTCTGCTGTACACGTCATACCGTATTCATTCGAGCCTGATGGCGGAGGCACTGCTGAGCTTGTCGTTGGTGGCACCGGACTCGGCACAATTGCACCAGGCAATTGCCCATGAACTACAGCGGACGCAGGACCTCGCAGGGACCATCAGGAATCTGCGGGAGGCGCTGGCGCTGGATCCAAATCTTCCGGGAATTCATTTCGAACTGGCCGAAGCGCTGCATGCTTCTGACGATCAGAAGCTGCACGCGGAAGCGGAGGAGCAGTACAAGCTGGCAGTCGAGACAAACCCGAACGATCCCAAGGCTGCGAGTCGGATGGGAGATATTGAGGCGGAGAAGGGCGATCTGGACGCGGGAGAGGCGTACTACCAGCGGGCGCTGAAGCTTGAGCCAAATTACGCGGATGCGACGATCGGTCTGGCGAATGTGCTCTCTGAAAAGGGAGACCCGGCGGCGGCGGAACCTCTGCTGGAGAAGGTGATTACCGCAGATCCTACGAATTATCTTGCACACTTTCGGCTTAGCGCTGTCTATCGGAAGCTACATCGCACGGAGGATATGCAGCGTGAGCTGGGCGCCTACAAGAAATACAAGGACATGCGTGAGAAGCTGAAGACGATCTACCAGAAGATGAGTGCAGACCCTGCCGTGAAAGACCCGGCGAAATAGCTGTGCGAGCTTGGTAGGAGACGGAGTTAATGCGTTTGTTTCCTGGCAGGCTCGTGTCGCAGCGGTGCCGTGGACTCACGCACAATCAACTCCGGCTCCAGCTCGATCAACGAGGGCAGAGATTCGTGCGCGAGACGGCGGAGAAGAGCTGCCGCTGCGGTGCTTCCCATGAGCTTGAGGGGCTGTCGAATGGTGGTGAGGCTGGGGACCTGGTAGGAAGCTGACTGAATGTCATCGAAGCCAATGATGGAGACATCGCGGGGGACGTTGAGGCCGGAGTCGTGGAGCGCGCGGATGCTTCCCATGGCGGCGATGTCGTTGAAGCATAGGATCGCGGTGAACTTCTGGCGGGCCTCGAGTAGAGCGTGGATTCCGGGGTAACTGATCTCCGGGGAGGTGGAATCCTTGTCTAACTGAATGGTGAGGCGCCGATCCATGGCCAGCCCGAGATCGCTGGCGACCCGCATGGTGGCAGCCCAGCGAAGCTCTGTATCGGTGCTGACAGTCTGACCCTTCATGAAGACGATTTTGCGATGACCGAGATCGTAGAGGTGCTGGAGCGCGAGGCGCGCAGCGAGTTCATGATTGAGGACGACATTGGTGATGTCGGGCAAGGTGGTATGGCCGGCGACGAGGACGGTTGGCAGTGGGAGAGGATCGACGAGCTTGGTATCGATGGCGATAATGCCATCCACTCCGCGGGCCTGCAGCAGTGCTGGATACTCCGTGATGAGGTTCTGCTTGTGCCGGTGATGGACGGTGAAGTAGAAGTAGCCCTCTTCCATCAGAAGATCGCCGATGCCGGAGAGTACCTGCGAGTGATAGCCTTCGCCGAGGACCGGGAGAAGGATACCGATGCTTCGCATGGGCTTGCCCAGCAAAGAGCGGGCGATCATGTTGGGCTTGTAGTTGAATTCGGCGGCTGCGGCGCGAATTCGTTCGCGGGTCGGCTCTGGAATCGAGCGGCCGGGCGTGTCATTGAGAACGAATGAGATGGTGGAGGGACTTAGGTTGAGGTGCCGTGCTAAATCCTTGAGGCTTACCCCGCGGGGGCGATGGCCAGGTGATTTAGCAGGGTGATCGTTCGCATCTCGCATAGCCATGAATGTACGCTCTGAACAGCATAGCAAGACCGGCATGTTCTACAGGGTGGGACTGTAAAAAATCAGGCCGGCAGCGGGCCGGAAGAGCGCAGAGGGTGGTTGAGGCGATCTGTTAGTCGAAGAGTAGACATTGAAACAAACGTTTGTCTACAATGGCGCTACTCTGTTGGCCGCAAAATATGTTATCTGAATTGCGCGATTGTCTACTGTTGTAGACGCAGCGGATGAAATGCAAGAACCTGGAGATTTGCTTTGCGCCTACGTGCTGTCCCTGCTTTGCTGATGTTTTCTACCGTTGCGACCATTCTGGGTGCTTCGTCCGTGTACACATCCTCTCCATGGAGCAAGGTGTCTGCGCATCAAGAGGCAAGGCCGGTTGGGTCCGCGAGTTCCGATGTTGAGGCCCACGCGTTCGTAGACGGACTGATCAGGAAGATGACGCTCGAAGAAAAGATCGGTCAGATGAGCCAGGTTCCGCTGAACTCGAAGCCGGATCGGCCAGTCGACGAGATGATCCGGAAGGGCGAGGTTGGGTCCTTTCTTTTTATTACAGACGCTGCCGAAATTAATCGCTTACAGCATGTCGCTGTAGAGCAGAGCCGTCTGCATATTCCATTGTTGTTTGGCTTCGATGTGATCCACGGCTTTCGGACGATTTATCCGGTGCCGCTGGCCATGGCTGCGAGCTGGGATCCTTCGGTGGCGGAGCGCGAGCAGACGATGGCTGCGAAAGAGGCTCGCGCCACGGGCATTCAGTGGACGTTTGCTCCGATGGTCGATATCGCGCGGGACCCTCGGTGGGGACGCATCATGGAAGGCGCTGGGGAAGATCCGTTCCTTGGCTCGCTGATGGCGGCGGCGCAGGTGAAGGGTTTTCAGGGAGCGTATCTGGGGGCGCCCAGCCACATTCTTGCGTGCGTCAAACATTTTGCGGGGTATGGAGCGGCGTCTGGAGGCCGCGATTATGAAGAGTCGAATATCTCGGATGCGCAGCTATGGAACGTCTATCTGCCGCCGTTCCATGCGGCGATCGAGGCGGGTGCCGGCTCGGTGATGAGCGCCTATATGGATCTGAACGGCGTGCCGGCAACGGGTAATCGCTTCCTGCTGCATGACGTGCTGCGCGACGATTGGAAGTTCAAGGGCATGGTGGTGAGTGACTGGGATTCCGTCAGCAGTCTGACGACGCACGGGTTTGCGCGGGATGATGAAGATGCCGCGGTGCGGGCGGCGAATGCGGGCGTGGAGATGGAGATGACCAGCCACAGTTTTCGCGATGAACTGCCTGCGGCAGTAAAAGCGGGGCTCGTGACGGAGGCCACGATCAATGCTGCCGTGGAAGATATTTTGATGACGAAGTACAAGTTGGGCTTGTTCAAGAATCCGTACATCGATGTGCCGAATGCGGCAGCGCAGCTGGTGACGCCGGAGCAGCGCGAGGCAGCACGCGAGACCGCGGTACGGACGGCGGTGCTGCTGCGGAACGAGGGAAATCTGCTGCCGCTGAGTAAGGAGTACAAGTCGATTGCGGTGATTGGGATGCTGGCTGATTCGAAGGCGGACATCATGGGTTCGTGGAGCCTGGCGGGACATCCTGCGGACTCGGTGACGGTGTTGGAGGGGATGCGGCAACGGTTTGGCCCGGAGGTACGGATTGCGTATACGAAGGGCGTAGAGATTGAACGGGAGCAGCCGTCGATCTTCGATGAGCAGTTCGCAAGCCCGAAGCCGACGATGAAGACCGAGGCAGAGCGGGAGGCGGAGTTCCACCATGCGATTGAGCTTGTGAAGCAGTCGGACGTTGCGGTGCTGGTGTTGGGAGAGTTGCAGAGCATGAGCGGCGAGCGTGCGTCGCGGTCGAGCCTCGTGCTGCCGGGCAAGCAGGAGGAGCTGCTGGAGGCTGCGGTGGCTACTGGGAAGCCGGTGGTGCTGGTGCTGTTGAATGGGCGGCCGCTGAATATTACATGGGCGTCGGAGCACGTGCCGGCGATCCTCGAAGCGTGGTATCCGGGGACCGAGGGCGGAGATGCAATTGCGGATCTGCTCTCTGGCGATGCCAACCCCGGGGGCAAGCTGCCGATTGCGTGGCCACGGAGTGTTGGGCAGATTCCGATCAACTACGCTCGCAACCTGACGCAGATTCCTGAAGCGCTGAATACGAGGTATTGGGATGGGACGAGCGCTCCACTGTATCCGTTTGGCTACGGCCTCAGTTATTCCAGCTTTACGATGGGGAATTTAAAGCTGGCAGAGCCGTCGGTTCGCGCTGGATCGACGCTGAAGCTTTCGATGGATGTGGAGAATACGAGTTCGCGGGACGGAGACGAGGTGGTGGAGCTTTATACACATCAGCGGGCGGGAAGCTCGTCACGGCCGGTGCGGGAGTTGAAGGGATTCGAGAGGGTGACGCTGAAGGCGCATGAGAAGCGCACGGTGATCCTGACGCTGGATACGAAAGACCTGGGATTCTGGAGCCCACAGACGCATCATTGGGGAATGGAGCCAGGGGTGTTCGATGTTTGGGTTGGTTCGGACGAGAATGCGACAGAGCACGCAACATTCAAACTCCTGCCTTGAGGCCGCCGGGACGCCGTCAATCGAGCAGGGAATCTATTCGGTGTAGAACGTGTCGAGTTGAGGTAGGATCAGGTAACTTAAGATTTGGTCGTATCTCATTGCCTCTATGACAGATAAATCGATTCGACAGAGCACGATGTCAGGCGTTCATTTCACAATTTCTGAAGTTGCAAAGATGATTAATGTTAGCCCCTCGACGCTACGGCTCTGGGAGCAGCGGGGCTTGGCGCGGCCGCATCGCACCGAGAGCGGGTACCGTGTGTATCGCCCGGAGGATGTCGAGCGGCTGAAGCAGATTCATCAGCTGCGGGTGGGACAGAACCTGAATCCGGACGCGATTCGTCATATGCTTGGCGTCGCCGCCGTGGCGAATGGGGAGGCGGCTCCAGAGAAGCCATCGAATACGCTCGGGATGAGGCTGCGCAAATTGAGATTGCAGCGGGGGCTGACGCTCGCGGAGGCGGCGCAGAAATCGGGGCTATCGGCGAGCTTTCTGAGTTGCGTGGAGCGCGGGCAGGCGAACGCGTCGGTGGCGAGTTTACAGAAGCTGTCTGTGATCTATGACTCGAACGTGCTGGCGCTGTTTACGAAGACGACGACACAGAACAAACTGGTGCGCCCGAACGACCGAAAGAGCCTCTCGAACGAGCCGGGTATCAATATCGAGTTGCTGGCCGAGGGCGAGCGAGCGATGGAGCCGCATATGTTCCGTATCGCTCCGGGAGCGTCGAGCGGTGGTTCGTACCACCACGAGGGCGAAGAGTTTCTGTATGTGCTGAGCGGAAGCTGCGAGTTCTGGCTGGATGAGGTGGAGCACTACCGGCTGGAGTCGGGGGACAGCCTGTACTTCTCCAGCCACCAAACGCATCGCTGGAGCAATGTAGGCGACGTGGAAGCGGTGCTGCTATGGATCAATACGCCGCCGACTTTTTGATGAGCTGAGCGTCGGGCACTTGTTGGGGACTCCTGGCCGGTGTGCGTGATATGTTTATGCCACCTTAGCTATGGGTTAACGCCGCGTGTGGAATATGTCGCAGGTGTGCTCTCTTCTATTCTCCCGCGTTTGATCCGTTCTCTCCCACTTTTGAACCCGAGGATGTTTCCATGTCTCTGTTCCATTCCATTCTTCGTCGCGCAGTTTCGGTTGGCTTCATCGGCGTTCTGGCCGGTGGTGTGTTGTGTGGATTCTCGCAGGCCGAAGGGCCGTTGCTGTTGCGGAATCCTTCGCTGAGCAAGGATAGGATTGCGTTTCTGTACGCGGACGATATCTGGACAGTGGGTCGCGAGGGCGGAGACGCGCAGCGGCTGACGTCGGTTGGCGCGGTGACGGCAGGGCCGTACTTCTCGCCGGATGGGACGGAGATTGCGTACTCGACGCACGAGCATGGCCTGACCGATGTGTATGTGGTGAAGGCGGAGGGCGGCGTTCCTCAACGGCTGACGTGGAACCCGGAAGGCAATGAGGCCGTGGGCTGGACTGCGGATGGCAAGGATGTGCTATTCGCGTCGGCGCGTGCAAGCTATTCGGATTTTATGCGGCTGTTCGAAGTTCATTCGGACGGAACGGGATCGCCGACGGTGTTGCCGCTGCCGAGCGCGGCGGAGGGAAATTTTTCGCCGGATGGAAGCACGATGGCGTATGAGCCGATTGTGCAGTGGGAAGACGCGTGGAAGCACTACCGGGGCGGCCAGACGAAGAAGGTCTGGCTGGTGAATATGAAGTCGCTGGACCTGGTGAAGGTGCCGCGAGAGAACTCAAATGACTTTAGCCCGGTGTGGGAGGGGAAGACGGTTTATTTCCTGTCGGATCGCAATGGGCCGGTGTCGCTGTTCAGCTATGACACGGAGTCGAAGGCTGTGACGCAGGTGGTGGACAACAAGGGCTACGACCTGAAGACCGTGGCGGCAGGGCCGGGAGCACTGGTGTATGAGCAGTTCGGGTCGCTGCACTTATATGACCTGGGGACGAAGAAGGAACAGGCGGTCGCGGTGACGATTCGTGGCGACCTGCCGGAGTTGAGGCCGCGGCTGGAGAACATAGCGGCGCACGAAGTGGAGAATGTTGCGGTGTCGCCGACCGGTGTTCGGGTGGTCGCAGAGGCGCATGGAGAGATCTTTACGCTTCCGGTGGAGAAGGGAAATACGCGTGACCTGACGAAGACGACGGGATCGGCGGAACGTGATCCGGCGTGGTCTCCGGATGGAAAGTCGATTGCGTATTTCAGCGACGCGTCGGGTGAGTATCAACTCTATATCCGGGATCAGGATGGTCTGCTGCCGCCGAAGGTGATCGACCTGGGGCCGAATCCGTCTTACTTCTACAGGCCTCGGTGGTCTCCGGATTCGAAGCACATTGCGTATGCGGACAAGCATCTGCGTCTCTGGTATGTGGACGCTGCCGGCGGCAAACCGATGCTGGTGGACACGGGATTGCGCGGTGGATTTGGTGCTTCGACGGAGGTGACGTGGTCGCCGGACTCGCAGTGGATTGGCTATACGAGGGACCTTGAGAACCAGCTGCATGCGGTGTTCTTCTACTCGCTGGCAAACCATACGTCTACGCAGATTACTGATGGGATGAGCAATGCAGCGCATCCGGCGTTTGATCCGAGCGGGAAGTATTTGTACTTCACCGCGTCGACGAATAATGGGCCGTCGGATGCGGGCATCGATCTGTCGTCGCTGGACAGGGAGACCGATAGCAGTGCGTATGTGATTGTGCTGACGAAGGATGGGCTGTCGCCGATTCCTCCGGAGAGCGACGAGGAGAAGTCGGATCAGGACGCGGACAAGAAGGCCGATACGAAGGCCGATACGAAGGCCGATGCGGAGAAGAGCCAGGATAAGGATGCAGCCAAGGGAGATGAGAAGAAGGACGCTGCGAAGAAGGCAGAGGTGAAGCCGACGGTCATCGATCTTCCGGGTATCGGGAATCGGATTCTGTCGCTGCCGATTCCGGCGAGGAACTATGTGGGTCTCCAGGTGGGGAAGACTGGTGTGGTCTTCCTGGCGGAGGGCGGAGCGGTGGGGCGCGCATCCGAGGACGGCGGCGCACCGATTCGTTCGCTGTGGAGGTTCACGACGGAGAAGCGTAAGACCGAGGAGATCCTTAACAACCTGACCGGTTTCGATGTCAGTGCGAATGGAGAGAAGCTGTTTGTCACGCGTGGAGACCACTGGTTTATGGCGAAGATCGCAGAGCTGAAGGTGAATTCGCCCGACGCTCCGCAGGGCACGCCGGTGAACAACGGCGGCATGTTTGCGATGGTCGATCCTCGCGCGGAGTGGAAGCAGATGTTCCGCGAAACATGGCATATCGAGCGGGACTTCTTCTACGACAAGCATCTGCATGGTCTGGACCTGGCGAAGATCATGGCCAAGTATGAGCCGTATGTGGAGGGGATTACGACGCGGTCGGAGTTCACGTATCTGTCGAACGAGATGCTGGGCGAGATCGAGGTTGGGCACATGTTCGTGCGCGGGCCGCCGAGTCCGGATAAGTCGCCGAAGCCGGGTCTGCTGGGTGCGGACTATGCGGTGGAGAATGGGCGATACAAGTTCGCAAAGATCTATAACGGGCAGAACTGGACTCCGTCGCTGGCGGCTCCGCTAACGCTTCCGGGGATCAACGTTACCGTGGGCGAATATCTGCTGGCGGTGAATGGTCGCGAGCTGCATGCGACGGATAACCTGAACAGCTTCTTCGATGGGACTGCGGGAAAGCAGACGGTGTTGCGCGTTGGCCTGAAGGCTGATGGCAGCGATGGTCGCGATGTGACGGTGGTTCCAACGGACTCGGATCATGGGCTGAGGAACCTGGATTGGATTGAGTCGAACCGGCGCAAAGTGGATGAGCTGTCGGGCGGTAAGGTGGCTTACATCTATATGCCGAATACGGGAGGAGCGGGTTACGACAACTTCAATCGCTACTTCTATTCGCAGCTGGATAAGCAGGCTGTGGTGCTCGACGAACGGTATAACGAGGGCGGCTTCATCGCCGACTATATTGTGAACGTGCTGGGACAGAAGCCGCTGAGTGGAGCGATCGAACGCGATGGTCAGCCGATTCATGATCCGGTGGGAGCCATCTTCGGGCCGAAGGCGATGATCATTAATCAGTCGGCTGGTTCGGGCGGCGATGCGATGCCGTGGTACTTCCGCAAGGCCGGCCTGGGCACGCTGGTGGGAGTGAACACGTGGGGAGGCCTGATCGGCATCGGAGGGTATCCGACGCTGATGGATGGTGGGAGCGTCACGGCTCCTCGCTATGCAATCTACGGGTTGAAGGGTGAGTGGGAGGTCGAGGGCCACGGGATTGCTCCCGATGTTGAGGTGGAGGAGCTGCCGAAGGATGTGGCTGCAGGACACGATCTGCAACTCGAAAAGGCTGTCGCGGTTGTGCTGCAACAACTGAAGGAGCATCCGGTGCCGGTGGCCCCGATACCGCCGTACCCGAACTTCCATCAGCACGATGGCCTAGGGAATCCATAGGGTGCTACGCGCACGGCGGGAGGCTTCGGTCCTGCGCGGACGGCGAGAGCCTTCGCGTGGCCCTCACGGGAGAGGGGGGGTACCCCCTCCCCCCTTTTTGCTGATTTGAATGGAATCAGAGGGTTGCAGAGACAACTATCCAGTTGTCACAGAAAGTTTCCCAAGAGTCGCCAAGTCCACTCAAATCAGTCAGATGCGCCCAGATTGGAGGCTCTGGGTGGGTAAGTTGCTCCTAAGTCTCCTGATCGTAGCCCTCGCAAGGCCGCTTACGCCACCTCTCGATGACCATCATTGGGTAACTCGGACTGGTCATTCTCTCCCAAGTGAAATAGAACCCGGTCTCTCGACCCTTATCAAAAATATCGGCGTAGGTTATTCGCCCAAAGAAGTGAACAAACTTCTCCCCGTTCTGTACAAGGTCAAGGATGTCACCAGCAATGGAGGGTTAATCAGAAAGCGTTGGTCCTCCAACGCGGTGTCTTTAGAGACAACTCTTGGCATTCGAATCGTCGTCCCCGTACCTTCCGAGGGCGCTGGCTCGGCATTATCCCTAATCTCTACCCAAACCTGAGAGGTGACTTTGAATGCTTCGGTTGTTCCGTAATAAACGACCCTGAAGTTGACCTCAGTGATGCACGGTCGTTGGTTGCTTTGCACCAAATGGAGGTCGAGTATTTCGATCTTCAGTCTTGCCCGTTCCTTGCTCACCATGATATTGGACTGCCCCTCGATAGCTCTGAGAGTTCTGAGGGCCATGCATCCAGCCCAAACCGCGCAGAAGGCCAAGACCCAGTTAGACCATGTTTCGGGGTAGTAC
>DATCDL010000455.1:0-3177 GCA_036510715.1 Acidobacteriaceae bacterium | reverse complement strand
GTCCGGCGTCAGGCTGCTCAGATCGATCGTTGGCACACCGTCGACCATCTCGGAATAAGGTGCGCACGCACTGTTCTGATCGGTTGTTCCGTAACACGGCACAGCCCCCGCGACCATGCCGCTGTCATACTTCCAGTTGAACGAGAAGTACAGATTCTTCTGGAACGGCATCGCATATTCCATATGCGTTGTCTGGTTGAAGTTCTCATCGTGGTCGATGCGGAACGGGAATCCTCCCGCCGCACCCGGCGTCGCTCCCACGCCACCGACCTGCGGGTTGAAGAATCGAGCCGCAACCGAAGACATCGTGACCCGTGCCGAAAAGCCCTTCACCGGTGTGAGCGTTCCGCTGATTGCAAATCCCGGAATCTTCGAGTTGTGCCACTCGATCGGGAACGTAATCGGCGTCGCGCCCAGCACGCTGAAGTCATATCCGTTGTGCGTGTACTTCCAGATGTACTCGGCGTTCAGCGCAAAGTGCCTCGAAATCCCCTGCTCGAAGCCCACGTGAAATTCATTGCGGAATCCCGGATTGAACGCCGCCGGAACGCACGGCCCAAGCGTCGAGAAGACCGCATTCAGCACCGGATCAAGGCAGCCTTTGCTGGACAGCACAAGATTCTCATTGAACGGCGTCTCCTGCGTCCGCGCATACGAAGCACGCAGAATCGTCCCCGTAGGCTTCAGGTGGTACGACATCCCCACTCGAGGTTCGGCCTGCCGCTGGATCGCCAGCCCATTGTAAAAGTCACCGCGAATTCCGACGTTGAACAGCCAGTTGCCTGCCGTAATCTCGTCCTCACCATAGAGCGCGAGCTGCTTGATGTCCGTCTGCCCGTGATACGCATAATCGTGGCCGCCGCGGGTCAGATCGTACGCCGCAAGCACTGAGCTGTACGTCGGGCTCAGGGGTACATTCAGACTTGGATCCACCAGGCCGATCTGGAAGTTCTCGCGCAGAAAGGTCTGCTGATACATCCCTCCAATCTTCACATTGTTAATGCCCTTGAGATATGCAATATCACTATGCACGCCGGCATTCGTCAGCGACCGCTGCTGCGCCACGCTCTCCTGCTGAATCGGCCCAAGGTCATTCAGCGCATTGTTGCTCGGATAGTAGGAGTAGGTGTCTTGACGCACGTAAGGCCCGAAGTTGAACACCATCGTCGTGCCAATCGTGCGCGTATAGCTCGGCGCTACATCGATCGTCCTGATCTGTGACCGCTGATCCGTCGGCCCTGTCGTCTGCCCATTCGCAACAAATCCAAACTGCGTGTCATAACTATTTGGCGTCTGAAACCACGACCGCGTGTACTGCAGATTCGTGTGCAGAGATCCCTTCGGACCTAGTTGGAAGTCAACCCGGTCGAAGAAGTTCTCCTCGTTACCCTTGTCATGCGAAACCGAAAACTCTGGCGCATCGAGAAACCTCCCCGACTGCATTCCATTCGCTGCGATGAAATTGCCCCACTTCTTTCCGCCATACGCCATATCGAACGCAAGGTTGCTCGATCCGAAGCTGCCATAGCTGAGCGTGACGCTGCCCGTCGGCCTGGTAATCCCCTGTCCCGACCGCGTCGTCGCCTTGATCACCAGGCTCGTCTTGTCCCCATACTCCGCCGGTGGCGCGCCATCGATCACCTCCAGCGACTGCACCGCCGCCGCCGGAACCTGGTTCGAAAATACCTTGCTCTGCTGGTCCGTGATCGGCTGGCCATCAATGCTGAACGAGTTCTCCGCATGATCGCCCAACCCATGCATCTGACCATTCGAGTCCGCCGATATGCCTGGCGAAGTCTCCGTCACAATCGAGCTCAGCGCCGACGATTCGCTCTCCAGAGGCAGGTGGTCGATCATCGAGCGATCAATGTCGGTATGCGGAGTCGAGTCCGTGTCCATCAGATCCACCGGAGCCGTCACCAGCACCGTCTGATTCGACGTCGCCACCTGCAGCGTCACCTTCAGCGCAACCGCGATCGTGGACGTCACCTGCACCGCCTTGCTGAATCCCTGGAAGCCGCTTGCAGTCACCGTCACACTGTAGGGATCGAACGGCAGATTCAAAAACTTAAATTGCCCCCCGGAATCCGAAAGCAACGTGCGCGTATACCCACTCTCCGGGTTTTCGATCACAACCTTCGCGCCGGGAATCTCAGCACCCGTTGAATCGACAACCGAACCAGCCACGCTACCCGATGTACTCTGGCTGAACGCCGCACCACCGCTAAACCCGATCGTCAAGGCCAGCATCAGCCCTGCTCGTCGTAGAAGAAAAAAACTTTGCATGAAAAACTCCTGTCAGTTGAGGCCAGAGAAGCCGAAGCCAGATGAGGCTAACGACCGGTCCACCGTCAGCGCTGTTTCCGCGCAACGGCTCGACGCTGTAGAAAAGATCATCCGGCCAGATAGCACGGCGCATGCCCGCTTCGGGCAGCACGATCTTCCACAACAGTTCTAAATTGTCTCTACAGGAGGAGGCCTGCTGAACATCGCGAAATGCCAGGCCGATTCAGGTTCGCGATCAACCGTCTGCACCGCCTTGCAATCCACCAGCATCAGCCGCACCGGCTCTACATGCACATGCACCGGCAGCGCCGAGTGCATCGCAACGCACAGCGGGCAGTGTTCTTCCCCACCCGGCAACTGCGATCCATCCGCCGCCGCCCCTACTTGTACCGCGTTCTTCGGCAGCCACTGCCCGTGGATATGAACCGCCTGCACCGAGCTCGCCCCAACCACCAGCAGCAGGCACGCAAACGCCAGCGTTCGCAGCCACAAAGGATACGAGTGCTCGAACGTGCCGCGTTTAAGTCGTTTGGTCAATATTCAGGTCAGTTGAAAGGTCGATTGCGCCGATCTTCTCTAGTATGACGCAGATTCCCCCGCAGAAGACTCGGTCAAGCAGTTCCCTGCGCCCGAATCGCCTTCGTCAAGGCCGGAACAATCTCAAATAAATCACCCACCACCCCAATATCCGCGACCTCGAAGATCGGCGCGTCCGCATCTTTGTTGATCGCAATCACCGTCTTCGCGCCCTTCATCCCCACCAGGTGCTGAATCGCTCCGGAGATCCCGACCGCCAGATAGAGCTTCGGCGCAACCGTCTGCCCCGAACTCCCCACCTGCCGCTCCATCGGCAGCCAGCCCGCATCGCAGATCGGTCGCGACGCCGCAATC
>DATCDL010000454.1:0-8281 GCA_036510715.1 Acidobacteriaceae bacterium | reverse complement strand
CGGCCGTCGCTGGCGCCTGGGATGGCGACGATGCTGGCGCATAACCTTCATCGTGATGAGCGCAACGTGCGGCTGTTTGAGATGGGCACGGTATTCGGGGGGTCAACGGAAAATGTGAACGAGGGCGTAGGGTTGGCTCTGGGTTTGACGGGCGCTGCTGTGGCAACAGCTCTGTATGGTGCAGACGATGCGTTGTTTTATGAGACGAAGGGTGCGATTGAAGCGCTACTGGCGAAGTTTGGCGGACAGGTGAGTTTTGATTCGGGTGAGCTGCCGGGATGGATGGCGGTGGGGCGAGGGGCGAGGGTGCTACTGGATGGAGAGTCGATTGCAGTGTTCGGGGAGTTGAGTGCCGCGGAGTTACAGGCGCGCAAACTTCGGCAGCGTTGCGTGATTGCGACGATCGATGCTCAGAGATTGGTGCGGACGCCGCCGCGGCCACCAGTGTCGCGCGAGCTTTCGCGGTTCCAGGCGGTGGAGCGCGACTTCTCGTTTGTGTTTCCCGATGCGGTGACGTGGGCGTCGATCGACGGCGTGTTGCGGGCTTGGAAGCTGGAGGAACTGCGGAGTGTGCGACCGGTGGAGATATTCCGTGATCCGAGGGGGAAGGCGATCGCTGCAGGATCGTATTCGTTGCTGCTGCGCGTGGTGTTTCAGTCGAGTGCGCGGACCCTTACGGACGACGAGTTGACACAGTGGTCGGAGTGGATTGTTGAGCAGCTCAACGGGATGGGCGGCGTGCAGCGAGCGTGAGCGCTCTTCGCACAGATGTCGGTGGTTGCATCGAGTGTCGCTGCAGAAAAGGGAATTCAAATCGATACCCCCGCGGCGTTCACAGCATAATCCTCCATGCAGCGTCCTATACTTCGAGATGAGTAGGGGCTTGAATGCCCCTTGAAGGAGTAGGACATGGGAACCGCAAGTATCAGTGTCGATGAGTTCCAGGCGCTGGAGCACAAGGTGCTCCAGACGGTCGAGCTGATCAAGAAAGAGCGCGAAGCGAGAGCGGCGGCGGAGGCAGGACGGGTCGCTGCTGAAGCAGAAGTTGCAGCGGCTCGAGCGGAACTTACGGCGGCGAAGGCGGAGGGTGAAGCGGCACAGAGGGAGCTTGCTGCGCTGAAGCAGGAGCTTTCTGCATCGGGAGATGCGCAGGCCGAGGTGGAGAGCCTGCATCGCGAGCGTGAGGCTGTGCGGCTGCGCGTGGAGAAGATGTTGGCGAGCATTGAGGAAGTGGTTTAGGAGTCAGGCAGACCGCTGGTGAGCAACTGGCAGGAGTGGACGTGGCAGAGATGCAATTAAGAACCGCGGCGGAGATATCGCGAGCAGAACTTGAGGCACGCGACTCAGGGGCAGTTGTCGTGGATATTTACGACCAAATTTATCAACTTCAGGGGACTGACCCAGCATACATTGAGCGGCTGGCGTCGGTGGTGGACTCAAAGATGCGGGCGGTATCGGCGCACGGAGCTACGGTGGATTCATTGCGTGTCGCGGTGCTTGCGGCGCTGAATATCGCGGATGAGTTGTTGGCGCTGCGAACGCGGTGCGAACTGCTGAGCGCGACCGTGGAAGCGAACCGTCAACAAGCGTCACAGAGTGCTGTGCGGCTGCGTGCGGGGTCGTTGATGGGGATGTTGGACGAGGTACTGGAGGAGCGCAAAGCTGGGTGAGCGTGGGGTTGACCGTGGCCCGGAAAAACTTCTTGATCCAGGAAAGATCTTGCTGGATCATGGTGCGCACGCGAAAGTTTGCGTTCTGTCAGGAGGTCCTTCGCGTCCATGCCGCTATCCTCTCTTGCCGTTGCCGTCGTGCTGCTGGTCATTCCCACGTCTCAGATGAACGCGCAGGCTGTGGATACGAAAGCTTCTGCACCTGTCACGAGCTCTTCGGTTGACGACTACCGGACGAATCCGAAGTTCGTCGAGGCAACGAAGGAGGCGAAGCAGTTTGAGCGTCAGAGGCGCGTCCTGTTCGCTCAAGACGATTACAAGAAGGCCAACAAGATCGCGAAGGGGCAATCCTACGAGTGCGTCAGTGGCCTCTACATGACACAGATGCAGTTGGGTGACTATAAGGGCTCGGTCGCAACGACGACAGCGCTCGAAGTGCTTGGTACCAGTCCGATGGCGAAGTCGGTTGCGGCATACTATCGCGGGCTGGCGCTTGTGGATAGAGCTGGGGAAAAGGCAAAGCCCGCTGAACTTGAGGAAGCGCACGCTGCATTTCAGTAGGCGATTGCTTTGTATCCGAAGAATGTTGGAGCACTGTTCAGCGACGGCAAGGTGCTGGGCCGTCTGGGCAAGATGGAGGCGAAGCGCGTTCCGACTTTCAGAGGTGTGTGAGTTGCGTGCAGCCGACGGACCCGGCACGTCTGCGTGCGCAACATTTTGCTGAAGATCCTGAGTTATCAATGCACAAGATGGCTCCCCCCATTGAAATTATTGCGTTGGACGGAACGAAGTTCAACCTAGATGCCATGGGGGGCCGAGTAGTTCTGATTGACTTCTGGGCGACATGGTGCGGGCCATGCAATGAAGAGCTTCCTCATATGCGGAAGATTGCCAAGGAGTTTGCAAATGATCCCTTTGTCATGATCAGCGTGAGCTGGGACAGCGACGAAGGGAAGTGGAAGCAGTTCATCGAGAAAAATGACATGACCTGGTTGCAGTATCGGGACGCGGACCATTCTTTGAGCGATGAGTTTGGCATTAATTCCATACCACATTACTTCACTATCGATTCAGATGGTGTGCTTACAGCCGAGATGCTCGGCAGCGGATCGAATGTCGAGGGCAAGCCGAAGAAGTTGATTGCGAAGGCGCTCGAGGTTAAGTCGCAGGCTCACCAGGGAGGGACTCCGGTTGCTGGGACACCTCCGCAGGCACATGCTGGGAATTGATGGGATGAATGTGGGAGTTGCGTAAATTGCGGCGCCCCGATAGCATCCAAGGCAGAGACCGGCCTGCAAAGCAGGTACAGGGAATAACGCAGGTTGAACCAATACTCATTGAACAGGGTTCCAGCTCGTATAAATGGCTCGGTGTGCTAGGTCCGCCAGTCCGGAAAGCCTAAAGAGCCACGGCTGGGGTCCACCGCTTAACGCGGGTTCACCTGCGCCTCGCTGTACGGCCCCGTGGGTCGGTCTTTTTCCATCTTTTTTGCTTGAAACGGGGGTGTTTCAAGCGTCTTCAGCTGGGTTTCGGGCTGCATATCGACGTCTTCAGCTATGTTTCGGGCGGCGGACATTGAACTGAGCCTGTAGCCGCGTATGCTCTAAGGTGGTGAACTTTCTCTCTCAACCGGCAGTGATCTTTGTTCAAGGCGTGATGCGCCTGGGACCGCTGCGGGTGTCCATCTATGGGTTGTTCGCGGCGGTGGGGCTGATCGGTGCGCTGTGGCTGAGCCAGCGGACGGCGAAGATGGCTGGGATGGTGGGTGAGCAGCTTTGGGATGCGGGGTGGTTTGCGGTGACAGCGGCGTTTGTGATCTCGCGGGTCCTGCTGGTCGCGCGGGATTGGAATGCGTTTCGGACGTTGCCGCTGGTGGTGTTGTCGCTGCCATCGTTTACATATGGGGGGATGGAGCTTACGGTGTTGGCCGTGGTGGTGTATGTGAAGTTGAAGCGGCTTCCGATGTTGGCGGTAATGGATGCCTGGGCTCCCTGCGCGGCACTGCTGGCAGGGGTGCTGAGCCTCGGGCACTACTTTGAGGGGACCGATGCGGGGATGCCGACGAGTCTGCCATGGGGTGTGCAGGCTCCGGGGTTTGGCCGGGTGCAGCCGGTGCAGTTGTATGGGTTTGCTGGGTCAATGCTGTTGTTGGTGGTTTTGCTGCGGATGTTGCGGGGTAGACTGCGTGCTGGTGTGGTTGCGGGCGTGGCGTTGTTGGCTGGAGGAGTGATGGCGTTTCTGCTTGAGATGCTGACGCAGCCGACCGCCTGGGGCGGTGGCGCATGGCTTGATCCGGGGCAGTGGATTGGGCTTGGTGCGATTGTGGTGGGTACGTTGATGCTTATGTTTCAGAAGGAGTTTGTGTAGATGCCATCGCAGAATATGTTGCCCAAGGGAAATCGGAGGCAGTCGGTCAAGGCGGAGTATCGCGCGCAGCGGACGTTGTTGCAAGAGCAGGAAGCGGCGCGAAAGGCTGCTGGAGATACTGATGATGTGCCTGTGCGCGCGACGTATGACACGGCGGAGATGTACACGACGCCGTCGCCGTTTGCGAATGTTCCGGGGCTGGTAACGTCGGGACCGGATGGGGGGAAGCATCCGTCGGAGGAGAAGTCGCCGCGGCGGTATCCGGTACCGAAGGTGTATGTGGAGCCGGAGCCGGAGATCCAGGTGCTGGATGACCTGGAGGCCGAGGACGGAGTACGGAGTTTCGCGGCAGAGGCTGCGGCGGCGGGCATGCGTCTGGATGCGTATTTGGCGAAGGCGATTCCGGAGATCAGTCGAGCACGCGTGGTGCTGATGATCGACGGTGGGCAGGTGCTGGTGGATGGGAAGCCTGGGAAGGCGAAGCAGAAGCTGAAGGGCGGGGAGATGATCGAGGTGGAGGGTGATCCTCGGCCGGCGCCGCTGAACGCTACTCCGGAAGATCTGCCGTTAACGATTGTGTATGAGGATGATGATCTTGCGGTGGTGAACAAAGCGGCGGGGATGATGGTCCATGCGGGGTCGGGCGGTGCGGAGCATAACCGCGGGACGCTGGTGAATGCGCTGCTGTATCACTTTGGTGGCGAAGCTGGAGAGGCGGGGCTGAGCCAGGTGGGTGGAGCACTCAGGCCGGGAATTGTACATCGGCTGGATAAGCAGACCAGCGGGCTGATCGTCGTGGCGAAGAATGACGTGACGCACCGGCAGTTGGGCGAGATGTTCTCGGAACGGCGCATGCGCAAGGCGTATATCGCGCTGGTTCATGGGCAGGTGAAGGGCGACGAGGGAACGATCCAGTTGCCGATCAGCCGTGATTTGGTGCGGCGGATTCGTATGACGACAAAACGCGTGGGCGGACGGAGCGCGGTGTCGCATTGGAAGGTGCTGGAGCGGGTGGATGGAGCGTACGGCAAATTCACGCAGGTGGAGGTGCGGATTGAGACGGGGCGGACGCACCAGATTCGGGTGCACATGCAGGCGATTGGGCATCCGGTGGTGGGAGATTTTCTGTATGGTGCTCCGCACCGGATCCAGCCAGCGGTGGCGGTGGGTTCGGGGTTGAAGCATCGTCCGGCGGCGGCTCGGAGTGATGCGGAGAGCCTGTCGCTGGAACGCAATTTTCTTCATGCGGCTGAGTTGGAGTTCGTGCATCCGCGCACTGGGAAGTCATTGTCACTGCGTGCGGAACTTCCGGTGGAGTTGACCGGCTTTCTGGAGCAGTTGCAGTAGGGCTGAACTGCCGGCACCTGGCAGCGCACGCGGAACGTCAAATTGATACGATGGTGACTATGAGAATCTGCAGGAACGCGCGGTGGGCAGCCGTCGCGCTGGTATGTACAACAGCCGCGCTAGCCGCGATGGCACAGGCGCCGCAAACTGCTCCGCAACCGACAGCTCCCCCGCCAGCAGCGGGGACACAGAATCCGACGACACCTGTACAGCCGGGTACAGAGCCGCTGGAGCAGCGTCCGCCGGATGATTCGCAGGCGACGGAGACCTTGCAACTTTTCTCGCGCGAAGTCGATCTATTTTTTACGGTCACGGACAAGAAGGGCAATTTTGTCACCGGGCTGCAACAGCAAAACTTTGGGTTGCTGGATAACGGGCGGCCGCCCGAACGCGTGATCCGGTTCGTGCAGCAGACAAATCTGCCACTGCGCGTGGGCATCATGATCGATACGTCGAGCTCCATTCGGCAGCGGTTTCCGTTCGAGCAGCAGTCGGCAATCGACTTTCTGCTGCAGGTGATGCATCCGACGGATCGTGCGTTTGTGGAGGGCTTTGACGTCCAGACGGACATTGAGCAGGACTTTACGAACCGTATCGACCTGCTCGATACAGGGATTAGCAAGCTGCGTCCGGGTGGCGGAACAGCGCTGTTCGATTCGCTGTATAAGACGTGCCGCGACCAGATGTTGACGTTGCGCCAGACGGCTGATGTGCGCAAGGCGCTGGTGCTGGTTTCGGATGGTGACGACGACTACAGCCGGGCGACCGAGTCGGATGCGATCAAGATGTGCCAGCGCGCGCAGACGATTGTGTATACGATCAGCACCAATACCGGTCCAAGCAAGGACCGGGGCGATGACGTTCTGGTGCGGATCTCCGCGGCGACGGGCGGACAGGCATTTTTCCCGACACGCATCCAGGAGGTGGCGCAGGGCTTCCTGAATATCGAGGCCGAGCTGCGCAGCCAGTATTCGCTAGTGTATGTGCCGTCGGACTTCAAGCAGGATGGGTCCTTTAGAACGATCTACTTGCAGTGTCTGGATCCACGGTATGCCGTTCGAGCTGAGAAGGGCTATTTTGCGCCGAAGGCTCCGGAATAGGCGGCGGCGCAACTTTTTCATGGAAAGCGTGGTCTATGCCTGAAGCGAGGTTTCCATGAAGTTATATGTCTGCCGAACGGTGATCGCACTGATTCTCGCTGCGCCCCTGGCTGCGGCCGCGCAGCAGCCTGCGGGCGTAGAGGATGCGCTGAAGAATTTGACCTCGGAGCCTGTGACCCACACGGCGTTTACGTTCGACCACGACATGCTGCAGTCGGCTGCTGGATTTCTGGGGGATGACGCTGGTCCTCCTGCGCAGTTGAATAGCATCACGGTGGAGAATTACAGGTACAGCGAGCCAGCGTTTTATATTCCGGAGAGCATGCATGCGCTGGTGGGCGCCTATAACGCTGCCGGGTGGAAACACCTGGTGGATCAGCATGTGTCACCGCGGGAGGCAGCGCCGCCTACCAAGCCGCTTACGGATCTTTGGCTGCACTTCGTTGGGGCGGACATCGACGGCGTGACGGTGGTGGTGCGTGGGGTGAAACAGATGAGCGTGGTGGAGGTGAGCGGCGTGCTGCGACCGCTGGATCTGGTGCATCTGAGTGGACACTTCGGGATTCCAAAGGTGGACCCCAATGCGGTGATGGTGCCCGCGCCGCCGGGGAAGTGAAGCGTCGAGGATAGAGGCTGGAAGGAGCGCGGCTACCAGCCGTAGCGCTCGACTTCGCCGAGCAGTGCGAGCTTGCGATCAGGGGGCAGGAAGGCGGCTTCTATGGAGTTGGCTGCGATCTCGCGGAGCTGGTCGAGGGGAAACTCGAAGGTGCGGTGGGCAAGGAGATATTCGTCGAGCAGGTTGGCGCCGAAGAAGGGTGGGTCGTCAGAATTGAGCGTGACCATCAAGCCTTCTTCGAAGTAGAGCTTAACCGGATGCTGGAGCAAGGACGGGCAGCACCCGGTACGGAGGTTGCTGGTGATGTTGAGCTCGAGGGGAATCTGGCGCTCGGCAAGGATGGCGATGAGGTCGGCGTCGTGTTGCGCGGAGAGGGCGTGGCCGATGCGCTCGGCTCCGATGTTGAGCGCGGCCCAGATGCTTTCGGGGCCGGTGTTTTCGCCAGCGTGGCAGGTGAGGTGCAGGCCGGCGGCCTTGGCTTCGGCGTAGAGGTCGCGGAACTCGTGGGCTGGGCCGAGGAGTTCGTTGCCGCCGATGCCGATGCCGACGACGCTGGGGTATTGGTGCTGGAGTTCTGCAGCTTTGCGGAAGACGCGGGCGCATTCCTCGATGCCGAAGTGGCGGACGGCGTCGATGATCCAGAGGAGAGAGATGTTGAAGTCGCGCTCGCCGCGGGTGCGGCCCTGCTCGATGGCGGCCATGACTTCGTCGACGTCGAGTCGGTCGAAGTGGAAGAGGATGCCGATGGAGATGTAGACCTCGGCGTGGCGGACGCCCTGGGCGGCGAGGTCGCGGAGCATGTTGTAGGTGATGGTCTCGTAGTCGGCGGGGGCGTGGAGGCGCTCTGTGACGGCCTTGAAGCTCAGGAGGAAGCTGGGGAAGTCGGTGTAGGTGTAGACCTGGCGGGCGGCTTCGAGGTTGAGCGGGTGGGGATCGTTGCGGAGCGAGAGTTCGACGAGCGTCTCGGGTGTGATGGAGCCTTCGAGATGCAAGTGGAGCTCAGCCTTGGGGAGGCCGCGCAGCCAGAGTTCGGGGTCGAGTGGTTCGAGGGCTTTCGTGCGGGCCATCGATCCAGTGTAGTCGCTGGGTGGGGCTAGGCGGTGAAGTGGTTGTCGGAGCGGATGGCTATCGCGGAACCTTCGGCCAGGAGGATGTGGTCGGGTTGGCGGTGGGTGAGGTCG
>DATCDL010000453.1:0-2247 GCA_036510715.1 Acidobacteriaceae bacterium | reverse complement strand
CGCGTACTCAGCTGATCCGCCCCACACGGTGCTGGAGATTATCGGAACTCCGTTGACGGCAAAAATCGAGTTAGAACTGTCTAGGTACGGCTTCGATGAGTTTTTGACCACCGCAGAGGGCTTTCGGGCGGTTCGACCATTGTCCAGCACGGCAATAGCCCGATAGTTGAACAAAAGTTAGCGATATCGCGCGTCTAGACCGTTTCGGTAGTTGATTCGCAGATGCCCGGCCAATCGGAAGTACCGGCCAAGTTCTCGTGTTGCAGTGAGAACCTGGTTATGTTGTGTCTAAAAGCGAAAACCCTGCAGGGATCGCACAGCACACGCGCGCAACATAATTTTCGACCCAACATAAATGCGCCAGCTCATGCACCAGCGTGGAAAACTCTTCCGCATCCGACAGTTCGGCTGGATGGCGATACGTCCGCCGTAGCTCATGCCAAGCGCGGGAGCGATGTTTTCGCTAAACATAAGCTCGATGCCCTGCCGCTCAATGAAGGCAACCAAACGGTCACAGTTCTCGCCCACGTCGCCCTGAATCTGGCGCATCTCGGGAAGGTCTGCGCCGTCCGTCTGCGACACGTCGAAGACATAGGCAGAACGGAACCCGACTAAAACCGCCGTGTTCTGCTTGGTGGCGTCTTTCTCGGCTTCCTCGTTGTTCTTGCGGCGAACGCCGACGATGGGAGCAAGGATGCGGATGCCTTTCTCGCCCTTTTTCACCTTGCGGCCCATCTGGTTCCAGGCGTACAACCCCGCAACGCGCGTTGCGTCCGGCCTCTGCCGTGCGATTTCGAGGATTGGGACGTTTACGGCCTGACCGTGCAGATCAGTGATTTTCCGATGCGGAAGCGGCATGCACGTTCAAAATAATCCTGCGGTACGAAGTCAGCCGGGGTGAGCCATCGTCGGTCACGGCGAGAACCAAGTGTGCGGTTCCTGTTCCCACGCACGGTGCTGAGGCAGGCAGCCAGCGGGGACGACATACGGCGGTTGGTGTCGCGGTTGCAGCGGGACCGTCGGAGCCGGTAAGGGTGACCACCGAATGATTGGGATCAGTCGCAGCTGCTTCGACGTACTGGAACCAGTGATAACTAAGCTTCTGCCCATCGGGGTCGTGGCTCTGGCTGGCATCGAGCAGCACCGGTTTACCGGCTTCAGCCTCGACCACAATCGGTGCGCTTCCCGGCTGACCGTTCACCTCCACCACCGGGTTATGGTTGGCGTGCGCGTAGTCCCTGACAGTCCAAGACATACGCGCGGCAAAATCGTTCTGAAATGCCTCGCGCCAGCGCCAGATGGTCGCCTGATCGGAGGTATATTGCTTTCCGTCCGTACCGGTCACTGTGTCCTGCGAGGTAATGCGCGAGGACACGTCGCCTCCCTGGGTCCAGATCGAGTGTGATTCGCCGTGCGGTTGCCGGTAGATGTAGCGGCCGCCCCAGCCGCCCCAGTCCGGTCGACGATAGGAATTCAATCCGTTGTCGATCAATCCCAGGAAAGAGGGGGTATCGCCCTCCATGATAAAAGCAAACCGTGGATACATTTTTCCCAGCGGTCCCTGATTGCGTACGTTTTCGTCCAGCCACTGGTTGGTTACAGTACTGATATCCGCGCCGGCTCCATTGCGGTAAAAAATATCTCCACTGATTCCGGTCCAGGTAGCGTAATAGTATTCGTCGCCCGCCTGGGTGGAAGGCTCCACGATGTAGAAAAGGTTGGGAAATTCACGCCGGATCCACCATCCGGCATCATCCTGATCTGAGATGGAATAGACTCTGAGCTTTTCGACAAACTTCTCGACGGCGCCCTGTGGGCGTGTCAGGCGCAGATGCAAAAGGGCCTCAGCCAGCGTGTTGGCTCCGCCCCAGATGCAGATCCACAGCGGCCGGACATCCTCGTGGTCGCCGGCGCGCAGAATCATCTCGGCTCCCGGCGACATCTTGTCCGGACCGGTAGCGGCCAAGCCATATCCAGCCTGGCCGGTAAAGACCAAGGCGTTAAGATCTTCCGCGGAGGGCCAGCCATTTGCATGCAAAAGAAGATTGCTGCGAACCTGACTGTACGCATGAATCAAGGCATGCATCGTCTCTGGATGAGTCGTAGTCTTCTGCCACGTTGACGTGCCGGCTATCATTCCTTCGATGTCGAATTGGTTGGAGTAGAGCAGCAGCCGAACGAAGGACATTTGATCGTCTGGCTCGTTGCCGATGTCGCTTATCACGATGACTCGTGGGCGGCCCGCGA
>DATCDL010000452.1:0-6859 GCA_036510715.1 Acidobacteriaceae bacterium | reverse complement strand
TAGAACGAAGGATTCTCCGATAGCCGATGTGTCTCCTCGATATCGCGAAGGTTCTGCTTATAGTTCTCCGCGAGATAAATCGTATGATGCGCCACATCGTCATAGCGGCCGTCGATGCCCAGATACATCATGAACGTCGAGCACGAGTATGTCTTGCTGGCAATCTTCTTGTCGCTCCATTTGCGACGATGCCTGCCCGGCACCAGCTTGCGCATCGCATCCGCAAAGTCCGCATTCACCACCACGGCATCAGCCTGCAGCCGACGCTTCGACGTTCGAACACCCACGACTTTCCCTCGTCCACCCTCGCTCATTCCGCCGTCGATCAAAACTTCCTCGACCGGCTCTTCGGTGAGCACCTCAACGCCCATCTCCTTCGCAATGCGAGCCATCGCCGCCGTCACCGCGCCGCATCCGCCGATCGGGTGAAACACCCCGTGCTCATACTCCAGGAACGAGAGGATCGAGAACAGGGAAGGGCAGCGGAACGGACTCATGCCCAGGTACTTTGACTGGAAGCTGAAGCCCAGCCGTATCCGTTCATCTTTGAAGTGAGTACGCAGGTCTCCATCCAGCGAGAGCCACGGCTTCATCAGCGGCAGCAGTTTCAACATCTCCGGCTTCAGCAGGTCGCTCCACTTTTCAAACGGCGTCTCCAGCACCGGCATGAAGCTCGCCAGCTTCTTGCGGTTGTGCGCCAGAAAATTTTTGAACTCCACGGCATCCTGCGGAGAAATCGCTGCGATCTGCTGCTCCATCCGTTCGATGTCCGCCGTCGCGTCAATCTGTCCGCCATCTCCGAACACCAGCCTGTACTGCGGATCGAGCCGCTTCATCGGGACCTCGCGGCCCAGGTCATAACCCGCGTCCGCAAAGATCTCCTTCAGCACTCTCGGATACAGAAAAAACGTCGGCCCAATGTCGAACTTATAGCCATCCTGCTCGAGCGTCGCCGTGCGTCCGCCCACGCGGGCTTGCTTCTCGACGATCGTCACCTGGACCCCCGAGCGAGCCAGCAACATCGCCGTCGCCAGGCCGCCGGGCCCTGCTCCAACAATGACGACTCGTTTCGGTTGCTTCTCTCTTTTGGAAGTGCGGAGTATGTTCACCCAGTTCCATCCTTCGGCGCGAGTCAAATGCGCGCAAAGACGAGTTTAGCCGTGCAAAACTGCCCGCGCAGCCGAAAAAAAGTACCCCTGTCATCCTATGAACGATTGCCGTTCTTCTCTTCGCAGCACCGAAAATTATCGCTTAATTAGCTACCCCAACAGGCCACGAACGAAGCTGCGCACGCGCTCTGCCACCACCCCGTACAGCAGGTGCGATGCCGCCTCACTGGTCTGCTCGCGAGGCGACTGATCTTCTACCTCCGCCGCCAGTCCCATGGCGGGCAGCGCCGTTTCATGGGTCAGTGTCATCAGCGCCAGCCCAAACGTAGCGCCCTCTTTGTCTGTTGCCGCCGGATAGTACTCCGCCAGCGCCCCGTAAGCCGCTCCCACGGCTGCACCGAATCCCCAATGAATGGCCTCGCTGGCCACCGCACTCGTGGACTTGTCCAGCGCATGTCCCGCAA
Source organism: Acidobacteriaceae bacterium (assembly GCA_036510715.1). GTDB lineage: Bacteria > Acidobacteriota > Terriglobia > Terriglobales > Acidobacteriaceae > Granulicella. The sequence goes on along the minus strand of DATCDL010000452.1, from coordinate 5,286 downwards.
TCTCTTCCGCCAGAATCTCTGGCGGTTCCGGTTCCCCATCCACGTGTGGCGGATACAGCTTTTCCGCAATCGACTTCGCTGCCGTCGCTACCAACCCGGCGATCAATCCCGCCAGCAATCCCTTTGCCAGTGACCGTTGTCTCTTTGTCTCGCTCACGCTTGTCTAAATCTCCCCAATTCACACTACTCCATAGTCTATGGAAGTTCCGTGCGGGCTGCCGCAATTTTGACGGCGAAGCCTTGTTCTTGATCGTGGTGTTCATTTCCACGTTGCACGCCCGGTGCTCTTCCTAGACGCTTGCAGCATACTGCGACGTGACGGCCACCAGGGCGCTCATACGAAGTGCCGCGTCAATTGCACGATCGATCTGCGGGCTATCACTGCCGCCCGATCCATCATCGCCACCCTCAATCACGTACTCATCCTGATCCACCGTCGCATCGCCAGCGTCATCGTCTTCCTCCAACTCTGATTCCACGGACGTATTCCCATTCACGACCGGGCCCCGCAAGTTGGTTGACCCTGTCGCCAGTATCGCGATCGCTCCAACCCCTTCTTCCTCCTCGTCTGAGTCAAAGTCATCCTCATCTTCATCCACATCTTCCTCTTCATCCTCGTCTTCATCCTCCTCTTCTTCGTCCTCCTCCTCTTCGTCGAACTCTTCATCCTCCTCGTCAAGTTCCTCTTCCTCTTCGTCCTCACTGTCCTCGGTGTCGTCGGTGTCGCGCTGCACCAAGACATTCTCGCTCGAGGCCCCGGAAGTTGGGTCCGAGTCGATGAACTTTGGATCGTTCTCAAACATTGCTGTAGCATCCTCGCCGATCAGGTCATGCAACTCTGCGGCGCTATCCGGTGCAAGGGGGGTCTTGATCACTGCCATGGCGTTCTCCTTCGGGGGGCTGCGAATCCCTCGAGCAGCCGCCTGCGCAGATTAGATGCTGAATCGTTGACGCGGAATAGCCGGTGCCGGAATATCGTCTCCGGCCACCAAACCGACCCGCTCAAGTACACTGAATCCCACCATGAACTCGCTTCCAGGAGCTCCCCGCATGTCGCTGTTTCGCCTTCTTCCGCTGGCCGCACTCTGTGCCGCCACGCTCTCCCTCAGCGCCCAAACCGGGGTTCCCGGCGGGCGCTCTTTGCCCGCTGGGGTGGAAGCCGCGCCCATCACCCTCTCCGTAGACCTCACCGATGCGCCGCGCAAGATCCTGCACGCCACCGAAACCATCCCCGTCCAGCCCGGCCCCCTAACCCTCGTCTACCCCGAGTGGATCCCCGGCGAACACGGTCCAACCGGCCCCATCATCAACCAGGCCGGCTTCATCATCACCACCCCCTCCGGCGCCCCCGTCAAGTGGGAGCGCGACCTCGTCGACATGTACAGCTACCACATCACCGTCCCCCCCAACACCACGCAGCTCAACGTCAAGATGGACTTCCTCGCCACCTCTGGCGGACAGTTCACCGCCGGAGGCTCCACCAGCGCCAACCTTGCGCTCCTTAGCTGGAACACCGTCCTCGTCTATCCCCTCAACGGCGACATCGCCCACACCAACGTCTCCGACATCATGGTTTCACCCTCCATCAAAATTCCCGAGGGCTGGAAGTTCGGTACCGCACTCGACGCCGCCGCCTCTCCCACATCGTTCAAAACCGTCTCCCTCGAGCAGCTCATCGACTCTCCCGTCCTCGCCGGCCGCTGGTTCCGCGAGATCGACCTCGCGCCCGAGGTCACCCCGAAGCACTACCTCGACCTCGCCGGCGACGGCCCCGAGGACATCGCACTCTCGCAGCAGCACATCGACCAGTTCTCCAATCTCGTCCGCGAAACCGGAGCTCTCTACAAGTCGCGCCACTACAACTCCTATCACTTCCTCGTCACGCTCTCCGATCAGGTAGCCCACTTCGGCCTCGAGCACCACCAGTCCTCCGACGACCGCGTCCCCGAGAAGACCTTCATCGACGAGGGCTCGTTCACCGAAGAAGGCGACCTCCTCCCCCACGAGTTCACCCACTCCTGGAATGGCAAATACCGCCGCCCTGCCGGCCTGGCCACCCCCAACTACCAGGAGCCCATGAAGGGCAACCTGCTCTGGGTCTACGAAGGCCTCACCAACTATCTCGGCGACGTTCTCGCCGCGCGCACCGGTATATGGAGCGCCTCCGTCTTCCGTGACCGCCTCGCCACCATCGAAGCCGACTTCAACGACGCTCGCCCCGGCCGCACCTGGCGCGATCTCCAGGACACCGCCACCGCCGCGCAGGTCCTCTACGCCGCTGGTGGCCCCTTCGATAACTGGCGTCGCGACACCGACTACTACAGCGAGGGCGATCTCCTCTGGCTCGAAGTCGACGCCACGATCCGCGAAAAGTCCCACGGCAAGAAGAGTCTCAACGACTTCCTCGCCGCCTTCCACGGCCTCGGCGGCAACACTCCGCCAAAGGTCGTGCCCTACACCTTTGAAGACGTCGTCGCTGGCCTCAACGCGGTCGTCCACAACGACTGGGCCACCTTCCTGCGAACCCGCCTCGACTCCAACGAGTTTCATGCCCCCGAGATCGCCGGCATCAACGCCTTGTCCGGATACACGCTCACCTACAGCGACAAGCCTAACTACTGGTCGCAGCTCATGGAGGGCGACGGCCTCGTTGCGACCTACTCCCTCGGCCTGACGGTGAACGCCACCGGCACACTCGGCGACGTCATCGTAGGAGGCGTCGCCTACAAGGCAGGCCTCGCTCCCGGCTTCCAGATCATCGCCGTCAACGGTCGAGCCTTCACCCCGGCCCTGCTCCGCGCCGCCATCCAGGCTGCCAAGGGCAGCGGTCCTGCCATCGACCTCATCGTCGAAAACACGGCCTACTTCAAACTCATCTCACTCAACTACCACGATGGCGAACGCTATCCCCAACTCCAGCGCGTCGACGCCGTCCCCGACCGCCTCGACACCATCCTCGATCCCCTCGTGAAGTAATCCACACCAACCCACGCGCCACCTCGTTGCGACTGCATCCGTCGTCACGAGGTGGCGCACTCTTTAGCTGGCAGCGACCTCCGGTTCCGCCATTACCTCCGCCGGAATCTCCCCGAGTTCTTTCATCTGTTTCTCCATCACGGCCGCCTGGATCTCGCTATTGATCTCCGCCCCCAGCAGCAACATCAACCCCGTCATATAGAACCACGTCAGCAACACAATCACCGCGCCCAGCGATCCATACGTGATCGAAAAGCTGTCGAAGAAATGCAGATAGACCCTCAGCCCCAACGACGATAAAATCCATCCCGATATCGCGATCACTGCTCCGGGCGTGAGCCAGTGCCAGCGCTTCACCTTCAAATCCGGACCGAAGTAATAGATCGTGGCGAACTGCAACAACAGCAATCCACTTGCGACTGTCCACTGCACCAGGTGGATCAAGAGTGCCGTACTGGCCGCCAGCGCGTGGTGCCAGATCCGCACCTCCGCTAGCCGCGCCATGAAGTCCCCGCCCAGCAATACACCCAGATTCGCCGTGACCATCACCGACAGCAGCAGCGTCACCAGGATCGCCGCGCCCCGCGCCTTCCAATAGGGTCGCGACTCCCGCACCTTGTATACCGTGTTCATCCCATCCTGAATCGACGCAAATCCCACCGACGCCGACCACAGCGCCGCCACCAGCCCCAGCGTAATCTTTCCTCCTGTCGATGCGGCTGCCGTCTGGTTGAAAGTCTGGATCACCATCGTGTACGCTCCGCCCGGCAAAATCAGCGCGAGGTAATGCAGCAGGCTGTCATAAATATGTGAAGCTTGCCGAGCCGCCAAACCCAGGATCGCGCTCGCGCAAACCAGCGTAGGAAACAGCGCAAACAGAAAGTAGTACCCCATCTCCGCGGCCCGCGACAGCAGGTTATCGCTCAGCATCGCGTGGAACGTTCGTGTCCACACCAGCTTTGCACTCGCGCCCTGAAAGTCCCAGAGGCTACGCAGCGGGGACTGTGCCACCTGGTCCCAGATGTGCTGGGCCAGTGGATCGGTCGCCCTAAGAGTATGGTCCGTCGTGTGCAATCGAGATCTCCCGAGCGCTCCGTGAGTTCTCTCACCTCAGATGCCTCCATCGCCCCACGCGTTCATTCGCCCCTAACCTTCCCTGAACATCCAGCTCTAATGCACCCGCCCTTGACTCCGCATCTGGTACGCCATCGACTCCAGCGCCCGCTCCGGATTGCCCTCCGGCAGCGCCACCCCCATCTTCGCCGCCATCTGCGCCGCCATCCGGTACGCCACCGCAGCACGAGTCTCCATCGGCAGATCCAGCATCCTCGCAAAGAACGTCTCAATCACCATCAGGTCCTGCATGCTCAGCTTCGCCACCGCGTCGGCAGGGAACATCGCCGTCACCGCCTGCCCCCACCGCACGTTCGCTGCCTCCGCCGCCACCAGCGTCGAGCCGCCCTGATACAGCAGCGACGCCTCATCCAGCCGCTCATGCACCACCAGCGTCCCCGCCACCAGGTCCCCCAGCCTCTGATTCCGCTTGTTGCACAGCATCGTTATCACCCCAATCAAATACATGCCCGGCAAGTAATCCACCACCCGCACCAGGTTCCTCGCCAGCGATTCGAAGAACGTAATCTGTCGCCCCGAGTCCTTGATCACCCGCAGCTTCATCACCCGTTTGCCCGGCGTCTGGCCCTTCCAATACGCCTCAAACAACGCAAAGTATCCCCAGAAGATGGCGAAATTTATAAAAATCACAAACGCTGTCAACCATTTGCCCGCCGCCTCACCCAACCTGCCGGTCGCCGGAGACGCAGCCGCCGCGGCCCCAATCATCACCACCACAATCAGCTCAGCCGTGAAGAACGCGCCGACGATCAGCAGATCCAGCAGCGCCGCCACAAACCGGCTGCCAATCCCGGCCACGCTATACTCCAGCTCTACCTGCTCCGGCGTGTCGATATAATGCGTCTCAGCCGGTCCCTTATACTGTTCCCCGCTAACGCCTCGCTGTTCGAAACTCGACATGACCGCGAACCTCTCGCCCTGGCTCTCTAAGCTCTATACTCGTTCATCTCGAATCTATGCTCTCTAACCTATGGATCGATTCTCGCAAGAATAACTGGAATCGCCTCGACGCGCTCGTCCATCAAGTCGAAGCCAGTGGCGTCAAGTCTCTCCCGCCCTCCGATCTCCGCGACCTCGGCCTGCTCTACCGCCAGGCCGCCGCCGACCTCTCCGCCATTCGGGCAGACCCTTCCTCGCGAGCTTTAGCCCAGTACCTCAACCGCCTCGTCTCCCGAG
>DATCDL010000451.1:0-12520 GCA_036510715.1 Acidobacteriaceae bacterium | reverse complement strand
TTGGTCAGTGGCGAGGTATGTTGAATCAGTGCTTTGCTCAACCTGAAATGTCGCGCCATCCTGTATTTGTTGCGCTGCAGCCTACGATCAAGGCGCGTGATTTGCCGATGCAGCCCTTCGATGATTTGATTTCTGCGTTTGAGCAGGACCAGGTTTATACGCATCACGAATCTCTCGCTACGCTTGAGCACTACTCTCGCTACTCTGCGAACCCTGTGGGTCGGCTTGTGCTGCTGATGAGTGGGCATACCTCTGAAGAGTTGATGCTGCTTTCGGATGATATTTGTACTGCGCTGCAGCTCGCCAACTTTTATCAGGATGTGGTTGAGGATCGGGCGCGTGGACGGCGGTATATTCCCGGTGATGCGATGCGGCAGTTTGGCGTTACCGACGAGCAGCTTATCGAGCGCGACTTCGATGGCAAGGTGCGCGCCATGATGGAGTATCTGGTGAGTGATGCTCGCGACCGCCTGGTGCGCGGTCAACGGATTACGCATCTGGTATCGCGCGAGCTTGCGGCTACGCTTCAACTGTTCATCAATGGCGGTCACGCGATTCTGGATGCGATTGCGGCGCAGGGGTACGACACGCTGCGAGCGCGGCCGGTCGTGACCAAGGGTGCGAAGCTGCGGCTGCTCTGCGGTGCGCTGTTGGGGAAGGTCGGATCGATGTTTGCGGCGTCGAAGGATGCGAGCAAGGACCGCCCCGCATGACGGTTGCGCGATCCACTGAGTTGGCGGCGGCCTACGAGGCTTGTCGGGAGATTGCCCGGCGCGAGGCGAAGAATTTCTATTATTCGTTCAGGGTGTTGCCACGGCATAAATCCGACGCGATGTGCGCGGTGTATGCGTTCATGCGCAAGGCGGATGACCTTGCGGATGATGAGTCGATGTCGTTGGATGCGCGGCGCGAGGCTATGGCGGCGTGGACTGCTGAGTGGAGGGCATCGCGCACGTTGCCAGTGGCTGATGCGATCTTCATTGCGTTGAAGGACACGCAGGAGCGCTTCGCGATCTCCGACGAGTTGCTCGAACAGCTGGTGGCCGGGACCACTATGGACCTGGAGGCCAGGGTTGAGGGAGTCTGCAATCTTGAGCTTTGCGGGCCGGATGGGAAGCCGCATACGGTGCAGGTCTACGAAAGTTTAGCGGCGCTGCATCACTACTGCTATCTCGTCGCTTCGGTTGTCGGGCTCGTGTGTATCCGCATCTTTGGCTATACCGATCCACGCGCCGATCAGCTTGCTATCGATACCGGCATCGCCTTCCAGCTGACGAATATTCTTCGCGATGTGAGGGAAGACGCAGGTCGGGGAAGAATCTATATTCCTTCGGACGTTCTGCGTGATCATGGAGTGGATGCGTCGCGGATACTTGCACTCTGCGCTGGGGAGCCGATGAATGAGAAGGACCTCGCGCTCTTTCGTAGTCTCGAACTTCATGCACAGACGCTCTATCGCAGCGCGGATGAGCTGGTTCCGCTGCTTGACACTGATGCTCGGCCTGCGATGAGGGTGCTGGTGCGGATCTATCATGGTCTGCTGGATCGCATCGCTGCCGATTTGGCCGCGGTGTTTCGCGAGCGCGTGTCCGTGCCGACTTCGCAAAAATTGAGCATTCTCGCGGTTGGGATTCTGCAGTCTTTGAAGGCCAGGCTCGTCGGATGAGGGACAACGGTAGTGCGGACGTGCTGGTGATTGGTGCCGGGCTGGCAGGGCTGTCTGCTGCTGTCGCGCTCTCGAGTGCCGGCGCAAAGGTTGCGCTGGTTGAACGCAAGCCGCATGTGGGAGGGCGAGCGTATTCCTACGAGCATCCGGCGCTTGAAGAGGTGGTGGATTCGCAGCATGTGCTGCTCGGTTGCTGTACGAATCTGATCGACCTGTGCAGACTCGCGGGCGCGGATCGCCACATTCGCTGGTACGACGACATCACGTTTCTTGAGCCGGGTGGAGCGAGTGGGGCAGCGCGACGCAGCGATATTGGAGCTAGCTTTCTTCCGTCGCCGGGGCATTCTTCAGTGAGCTTCCTGCGGGCATCGATGCTTTCGGTTGCGGATAAGACTTCGATTGCGCTTGGCTTGATGGAGTTTTTGCGCGGCTATCCGTTGAGCGACGAGGAGCCGTTCTCTGCGTGGCTGAAGCGCACGAAGCAGACGGATCGCGCGATTCGCCACTTTTGGGAGCCAGTGATCCTGGGTGCGCTGAATGACACGTTTGAGCGTTGCTCGACGCGGTATGCGGGGCAGGTCTTTCACGAGTCGTTCATGAAGTCCGCGGAGGGTGGGCGGTTGGGGATACCGTCGCAGCCGCTGTCGGAGTTTTATGCGGCGGTTGCGCAGCGTGCGGAGCAGCAGGGGACGAGCTTGCATTTGCGGACCAGCATTGACCGCGTCGAGTCCATGCCCGATGGTGCGTGGACGGCGACCGCGTCGGATGGATCGGTTCATCGTGCGGGTAGTTTGATTCTCGCGCTGCCGTTTGAGCAGACGGCGCGGCTGCTGGGAACGCTTCCTGAGAACGCTGTTCAGCGGCAGCGGATTTTGCCTGCGATGGAGCATTTTGTTCATGCGCCAATTACTACGATTCATCTTTGGTTTGACCGGGAGATTACGGACCTCGATCACGCCGCGCTGCTGGATACGCGGATTCAGTGGATGTTCAACAAGTCCCGTATTCGGCGGTTTGAAGAGGGCTCGGGTGTGGGGTCTGGGCAGTACCTTGAGTTGGTGATTAGCGCTTCGTTTGCTGAACTTCATGGGACGCGCGAGGAGATTGTGGGCGCTGCGGTGGAGGAGCTTGCGCGATTCTTTCCGGTGGTTCGCGAGGCGGTGATTGTGAAGTCGGGTGTGCTGAAGGAGGCTCGCGCTACGTTCTCTGTGGTGCCGGGGCTGGACCAGTTTCGGCCGACGCAGGATGCGGCTGGGGAGGGGCTTTATCTGGCGGGGGACTGGACCCGGACGGGGTGGCCGTCGACGATGGAGGGAGCGGTGAGGAGCGGGCGGCTTGCGGCGGAAGCGGTTGCGAGAGGGGCGGGCAACGAGGTTGGATTTCTTTCGCCAGATCTTGCGGCGACGGGGTTGATGCGGCTGCTCACGCGATAGCGAAGTTTTGAACAAGTCTCCAGTATTCCCTCAGCGGCTAAAGCCGCGTTGAACTCGCTAACTTACGGCGGGACTAAAGTCCCGCCCCTTCAAAACGAAGACTTATGCAGAGATTTCTTAGTGCGCTAGTAGGACTACACCGACGGCGACGAAGGCGGTTGCCAGCCAGCGGCGGTGATCGACCTTTTCGTTGAGGAAGAGTTTTGCTGCGATGGCATTGCCGATGTAGGTGAGGGAGGCTATCGCAGGCGCGGCCAGCGATAGCTCTGCGATGCTGAGCGCAAAGAGCATGGCGAAGAAGTTGAGTGCCATGCAGAGCGCTCCGATGACAAACTTTCCATCTGTCAGGACCGCCTTGATGGCGCCGGGGATGCCGCTGCGCTCGCGGATGAGGTCGAGGTCTCCGAGCTGGCGCATGCCTGCGGCGATGAGGACTTCGCCGGCGATGGCGAGGGCTGCGACGAAGGAGATCGCGGACCAGATTCGCACGGTTTGGGAGAGGATCATCGGCCTACTCCGGCATCCATCAGGTCGAGGTCGGCGTGCTCGGTGCGCGAGGGGCCTCCTGCTACGAATCCGACGGCGCAGACGATGAGGAGAATTCCGGCCCAGCGCGAGCGTGACATCTGCTCATGCAGCCAGAAGCGTCCCATGAGGGCGATGACCACGTAGCCGAAGGCGGTGGCGGGCATGACGAAGGTGAGATCGGCCCAGCTGAGCGCCGTGGTGTAGCAGGCGAAGAAGCCGATGAGGAGAATGATTCCGGCGTCGACGAAGGGATTGAAGAGGGCGTGCCAGAGGAGGCTGAGGTGATGCAGGTCGACGGCGCCGATTTGGCCCATGCCGCGAGACAGTAGGGAATCGCCAACGGACGCGGTCAACATGATGGCGATGAGGACGGCGTACTGCGACGGTTTTAGAGCGTGCTTCAAGGGTTCCTCTTCTGATGGAGCGTTTTGGGAGGAGCAAAAGAGAAAGGCGGAGCAGAAACGCTCCGCCTTTGGTTGTTCTGCGAGCTACTAGGCGTGCATGTTGGCGTTTTCCTGTGCCTTGAGCGCGTTTGCGTTCTTCTTGGCGCGGGAGGCCTTGTTGCGCTGTGAACGCAGCTTCATGAAGGCCTTGGCCTCGACGTAGAGACGGGGCACATCGCGGTTGACGACGGCCTTCCAGACGACGCGGAATGCAGCCTTGGGGCGGAAGTAGTACTCGTCGTAGAACTTGTGCACCATCTCCATGACGTACTCGGTGGGGAGACCGGGGTATTCGATGTGCGCCATCTGGTGACCTCCGCCGTCCTCCATCTTTTCGTTGGTGATGAAGTCGTTGCGCTTGGCGTAATCGTAGAACTCGGTTCCGGGGTAGGCGTGGGCGACGGAAACCTGGATGGTTTCGCAGTCCAGGGTCTTCGCGAAGTTGATGGTGTTGCGGATCGACTCCTTCGTTTCGCCGGGCAGGCCGAGAATGAAGTCGGCATGGATGATCAGGCCAAGGTCGTGGCAGTCCTTGACGAAGTCGCGCGCACGTTCGACGGTGGCGCCCTTCTTGATGTTCTTGAGGATCTGCGGATCGCCGGACTCAAAGCCGACGATGAGCAGGCGGCAGCCAGCTTCCTTCATGGCCTTGAGGGTGTCGTAGTCGGTGGTGACGCGCGACGTGCAGCTCCAGGTGATGCCGATGGGCTTGAGCTTCTCGCAGAGTTCGATGGTGCGAACCTTCTGGATGTTGAAGGTGTCGTCGTCGAAGAAGAATTCCTTGACGTGGGGGAAGTTCTGCTTGGCCCAGGCCATTTCCGCGGCGACATCGTCGGTGGAACGCTTGCGCCAGGCATGACCGCTGAGAGTCTGGGGCCAGAGGCAGAAGGTGCACTGAGCGGGGCAACCGCGCGTGGAGTAGAGCGAGATGTAGGGGTGCAGAAGGAACGGCACGTTGTAGCGCGTGACGTCCATGTCGCGGGCGTAGATCTTGGTGGCCCAGGGCATGGCGTCGAGGTCCTCGATTTGCGGACGGTCTGGGTTGTGCTGGATGACGCCGTTGGCGTCTTTATAGCTGATGCCCAAGATCTCGTTCAGCGGCTTGCCGTTGGCAAACTCGACGACGGAGAAATCGAACTCGCGGCGGCAGACGAAGTCGAGGACTTCGCACTCGTTGAGGGCGCGGTCGGGGTCGGTGGTGACCGGGGGGCCGACAAAACAGATCTTGATGGTAGGGTTCGCTGCCTTGATGGCGCGTGCGAGGCCGTGATCGCCGGACCAGCCTACCGTCGAGGTAAACAGGACGAGAAATTCGAAGCCCTTCGCAATCTCAATGGTTTCCTCCGCGCTGACGTGGTGGGGCGGGGCATCGAGCAGCTTGGAGCCCTCGAGCATGCCGGCGGGGTAGGCCAGCCAGACGGGGTACCAGTAGGACTCGATCTCACGAGTTGCGGGCCAGCGGGAACTGGCGCCACCGTCGAAGTTTTCAAAGGAGGGCGGGTTAAGTAACAGCGTTTTAAGGGGCATAATAATAGATCCAGTTTACCACTTTGTCACGGAGAGCGTTGCGTGGGAGTGCGATCCTGTGCACAATTGTTGAGGCAGGGCTGTGCCTCGGGTCACACGATATTTTGCGATGTAAAGCCTAGCGTAATCAATGGGTTAGTGGTGGGGTGGGGATTTCGGGGAGTGTTGGAGCCGTCTTAAGCCAGCGCTCGAGTTGACCGGTCTGCCTCATCATGCTGACCTCTGCGTGGCTGAATTGAAACTGGGCGTTGAGAAGGTCAATTCTGCGGGCGCTCTGCTGGAGGCGCGCGTTCATCTCGTCCTTGGGCGTCATTTGGGGCCGATTGTCGCTGGCGCTGGCCGAGTTTAGCTGTGCGAGCACCGCATTCAACTGTTCCTGCGCCATGTCCATATCAATTTGAGCTAGTTCGCTCCTCGCGGAGAGTTCAGCGATACTGTGCTGGAGTTTGTTCCTGTTATCGAGGAACTGATTTTCCTGATTCTGTGCCTCGAACTTTGCGTGGGCAGCCTCTGCCGCAGCAGCGTGGACGTCGTCTTGATGCGTTTTGTCGAAGAGCGGAACCTGAATTTGAAGGTAGACGCTTTCGGCGTTTTCGCTCTGATTGGTGAAGTTCGGGTAGTACCGTGTGTAGCCATTCTGGCCGGTGTCGATACGACTGTAATTCAGGCCGAAGCTCACTTGTGGCCTGAGCCGGTAGCGACCCACGCCAAAGGCAATCTCCTGCTTGCTCTTAGCAAGAGCGAGTGCAGACTGTATACCAAAGCTGGTGGGTCCAACGGCAGCCAGCGAACCCAGCGGAGGAAGGGCTGGAATCGAATTGGACACAGTGGTAAGTGGTGTGCCGGGGAGACCGATCAGCCGTGCAAGATGGTCAGAAAGTGTGCTTACCTCGTCACTGGTCTGAAGTTGCTCAAGCTCAATCTGGGTAGCATTCCGTTGCGCACGCAGAGATTCCATCCGTGTGTCCTGACCAGCGGCGAGACGTTCTTGAACGATTGTGACCAACTGCTGCGCGAAGCCGTACTCCTCGCTGATCGCAGACTGTCTTTGCTGAGCGTTGTCGAGGTTGAGGTAGGTCACGACAACATCCTCGGTCACCTGTTCGTCGGTCTCCTTCATGGCGAGCGTTGCAGCTTCTAACGCTGCGCTTGCAGCTCGAACGTTGTCTCGTTGCGAGAAGTTATAGACCAGCGATTGACTGGACATGCTGAAAATTACAGGTAGTCCTGTGGGAACGCCAAAGCCCTGTCCATACCCTCCGTCGGCGACGAGGTTGGGAACGTATACATCGCGTGTTTTGGCGAGGTTGGCACGGGCCTTGGCAACGTCTGCCTTGGCCATACTGACCCTGGGGTCATTGCGCAGGGCAAGATCGACGGCCGAATTCAGAGAGATCTGCGCCGAGGCGCCGAGGGCAAACGCCATCAGCATTACGATGCCCCCCGCTAATCCTGTCCTAAGATGCATGCTGCTCCTCTGTACTTCCGTGTTCGTCTCACCGCCACTCGCGTGAGCCTTACAACTGGCGTAGTGCCTGCTTCGCTGGAGCGTAGCCGGATGCAAGGTCCAGCGCCTTTTCAAACTCGATCTTAGCTCCCGCGATATCTCCGCTGGCCGCCCTCATTTTGCCGAGCATGACCTCCGCGCGGATCACGGGTGCTGCGTCACTCTTCGCACTGCTGCGCAGATACTCCTGCAGAGTGTGCTCTGCAAGCTGTGGCTCAAGATGCCTGCTGTTCAGGATGCTGGCAACGTCGACGATCGATGCATCGTCGGATCGATTGACTGCCAGACATTGTTTGAGTATCTCAACAGCCTTGATCCGCTGGTCTCGACGCATGTAGAACGCACCGAGATCGACCAGCGTCTCTGGATGCTTTGCATCACCGACTGCCGCCATGAACTCACGTTCCGCGGTGGCATAGTCTTTATTTTTTTCCGCAAGCATCGCGCGAATGCGATGCGCGACCTGGGGAAGATCATTCTGCACCCGATCGGCCAGGCCGGTAGCCTTGTCCTGACCTCCTCCAATAATGCCGGGAGCGTCGATATAAAACTCGCTGAGGTCGTTGGCTGCAGCTGCGTTCCTCGGATCCAGATGAACGGCTGTCTCAAATGCAGCGTGCACCTTGAGAGCGAGGCCGAAGGCCGCAAATGGGCCAGCACGACTGGCCGTCATTCCGAGGGCCCTGCCCAGCCAGTCATAGGCCTCACTGCTGCCGGGGAGCGATCGCACCGCGCTCTCGCAGGCGGCGACAGCCTGATCCTGATACTCTTCCGCATAGTAGCTTCGGCAGAGCAACAAATACGCTTGTCCATCCGCGGGATTGGCGGCGACGGAGCTCTGGAGAGTGGCAATCGCTTCATCGATACGACCTTGCATCAAGGATCGTTCGGCAGCACTCGTGGATGTCGTGACGGGACGAGTTACTGCTGCATTTGCAGAGTACGCAAGACCGAAGCAACACAAAAGCACCAACCGTGGGAACAGTTGCGAGAGAGGGGTGATGCGGACCCGCGCGCGCGCATGGCGTGTGATGATTGATCTCATCAGTAACATCTCACTTTAGGGTTTCACCTTCACCCGAAGTCCGTCACTCAGGTCAGTTTCGTTGGTGGATCCAAGGGCCACAAGGTCCCCTTCCTTGAGCCCGTCCAGGATTTCAAAGCGTGTGAGGTTGGTCAGTCCTACCCGGATTGGCGTGCGTACCAGGCGGTTCTCTACAATTTTGTAGACGAAGTCGTTCATGCCTACGGTGTGAAGCGCCTCGCGTGGAAGGCTGAGCACCTGATCGTGCTGTGCTTCCGTTACCTTGACCGTGACGTTGGTGTTGGGCAACAGGTCGCCGTTCGCGTCGTCGACGCTGATCAGACATTCCCCTACGTTGCGTGTTCCGCCATAGGAGATGATGGTTGTGGGCACCTGGACGACGTGTCCGTGCCACTCCTTACCCGGCTTTGCCTCCCACTTGATCGATACGGGTTGGCCGGTTTTGAGCAGCCCGATTTCGGGTTCGTCGAAGTAAGCCTTGATCTGGAGTTTTGTCAGGTCTGCAACCTGTATAAGGGTCTCCCCCGCGGACACGAACTCATACTGGGTGACGGGAATTGCGTACACGGTGCCGGCAAACGGGCTGCGAATGTTGACCCCCGCAAAGACTGTCTGGGCCGCATCGACGGCTGCCCGGGCCTCAGCTACCTGGGCTTTCTGTGCCTTCAAGTCATCGGAGGAATAGCGCGTGTGCCGCCGCGCCTGGATCTGTAGCACCCGCTGCTTTGCTGCATTCAGATGTTGCTGCGCGAGAGCAACTTCGTTGGCTGAAGCTGCACCTTTCGTCTCGAGGGTCTGGAGCGACGCCAGAGACGCCGTATCCTGCGATACCTGCGCCTTTGCCGCGCTCAGATCCGCACTCTGCGCAAGGATTTCATCCTGTGTTCCACCCCGCTCCATGGCCTGCAGGGAGGCCATGCTGGAAGCAAGACTTGCCTGGGCGGCCGCGAGGTCTTTGCGGGCCTGGCTGTCATCCATCTGGACCAGTTCCTGACCGCTTTGCACGGTTTGACCGAGTCGCACGAAAATTCGATTGACCAGTCCGGAAATTGGAGCATGTGCCTGGAAGTCTTCGAGGGGCGTTACCCTGCCGTTGGTGGATTTTTCGCTGGCCAGGTTGTGCCGCTCGACCCTGGCTGCTCCTACCGTAACTACGGCGCGCCCGGAACGAACATAGAGAAACAGGGCTACCCCTGCCGCAAAGGCGACAAGCACCCACACCCACCCACGAGATCGAACCGAAACTTGTTGAGCCATAAGCGAAATTTCAGTATATAAGACGCACCCTACTGCTCTTTCGAGTCAAAACTTTTGCGATGTTCTAAATGACGCAATTGTTATCTGGCTGAGGATAGCGCCGAGCGTATGCCGACGACCTCCAACTCCCACCCACCAAAATCCGGATGCCAGTTGCGCCGCAGTCTGTAGGCGAGATCGAGTCGATCCCCCGGGGCCCACGCCTCTCGCTGTGCCACTGCAGCCCAATCGGTTCTACGACTCCAGACCATGCCACCAAAGCGTACGCCGCTGGGGACATCTTCGACGGTCAACCGCAGGTGACGATCTTTGATGACCTTCAGGGCCGTCGCCAGCCTCACGCCTCTCGATAGGAATACGGGTTCGGTATTTCCAATTCCAAAAGGTCCCAGATCTTCTAGTGCGGTCAAAAAGATCGGTGTCAGTTCATTGAGCCGCACCTCTGAATCGCATTCCAACTCTTCTACGACCAGGGTGCCGTCCCGATGCTCAGCAGCGAGCTTCACAAGCCGCTCGCGCAACTCCGCTACCCGGCCTGAGGGCATTGAGAACCCGACCGCGTGCGCATGTCCTCCAAACCGGGAAAACAGAGGCTCTGCGGACTGCTCATGCACAGTTGTGATCGCGTTCAGAAGGTGAAAGCCGCTCACGGAGCGGCCTGAGCCAAACGCAAAGCCATCCTCATGCGTGAGCACGATTGCCGGCCTGGCGGTGCGGTCCACGACGCGGGAGGCGAGGATGCCGATGACGCCTCGATGCCATGCTGTTCCCGAGCCAGCGTCATCGAGGACGAAACAGGCGGGCATGGCATCGGCCATGGTATCGATCTGGGCTTCGATTGAGCGGAGAGCCTCGGCCTCGGTGGCACGGCGATCATCATTGAGGCGATGCAGCTTCTCTGCCAGCACCCGGGCAGCGGCCGCGTCCTTGGCGAGGAACATCTCGACGACGTCGGAGGCGATATCCATCCTCCCGGCAGCATTGATTCGTGGTGCCACCCGAAAGGCTATGTCCGTTGCCGAGATCGGGCGCGTGGTATCGATCTGAGCCAGTTCAAGCAGGATTCGCAGGCCCGCCTGCGAAGGCTTGCGCAACTCCGCTAACCCCAGCGAGACGATCGCGCGGTTCTCGCCTGTCAGTGGAACCGCATCCGCGATGGTCGCGATTGCGAGCAGCTTCAAGAACGAGGGAAGCGTCTTCTCGCGCAGGCGGGTGCGCTCCGCTTCGTCGAGAACGGTGCTTTCGAGGAGAGCTTGTGCAAGCTTGAACGCCACACCGGCACCACAGAGATCCTTGTAAGGGTAGGGGCAAAGTGGCTGGTTCGGGTTTAGAACGGCGAGAGCCTCGGGCATGCCTTCTGCGCCATCGGGCAGGTGATGATCGGTCACGATCAGATCGAGGCCAACGCGCTTTGCCTCCTCGGCCGCTGCGAAGGCACGAATCCCGGTATCGACACTTACCACCAGGCGTACGCCTTCGGCTGCCGCTGCTTCGATCCGCGAATCCAGCATTCCATAGCCTTCGCGAATGCGATGCGGGATGTGATAGCGGACATCGGCTACCACGCCCATCGCGGTCGCCGTGCGATCCAGTGCGGTCTTCAGGAGTACGGTAGCCACCGTGCCATCGGCGTCGTAGTCCCCGTAGATGAGGATTGGCTCGGCGGCTGCGAGGGCGGCTCGCAGTCGTGCGACGGCCGGCTGCATCCCCAGCATCAGGTACGGGTCGTGGAGTTGGAGGAGCGACGGGTGCAGAAACGCCTGTGCAGCCTCTGTTGTGTTGAAGCCACGGCTGACCAGCAGACGGGAGATCGCGTCGGGAAGCCCAAGATCTTTCGCGAGCTTTGCTGCCGCCGCGCTGTCCTGTGAAGCAACTACCCATATCAGTTGCGGGTCGTTCGTTGGATCTGACGACTTGCCCACGCGCTACCCCTACTCGTCGTCGCGGTCATCCACGATAATGTGCCCCAACTCGGCCACGGACTCCATCAACTCCTGGAACAGGTCGTACCACTCGGTCGCTGTTTCATAGAGAAAGATTACCCCGCCCTGGGCAAAACCAAGCTGGAGGTAGCCTGTCTTACCGACATGCTGCATCAGGCCCTGCGCTTCCTCAAGATCGCCCGAGTCGCCGTCGGGATAGGTCTGGTCGCGTAACTGGCTGATGAGCGCAGATACGTCTTCCGGCTCCAGAATCACATCGCTCATCGTGATGAACGGTGCGTTGGCGGCCTTTGCATGCTCCACGAAGTCCTTCCAGCCGTCGACATCGTCTTCTTCAAACAGGATGGTCGGAACGTCTTCTGGCACAAAGCTGTTCATTCGCCGCATTCCGTGTCCGGCGATGAAGGCCACCATATCGTCTTTTACCGCAGTTAAATCGTCAAATGCCATAGATCCTTATTCTCGCAGATGTTAGGTATACCTGACGGGTCAATCTCTGCGTGCTACCCTATGTTTGCCCATGATTTTCTCGAAAGATTACGTTAGCTATCTTGCTCGCCAGACCAGCAAACACCTGGTGGCGGCGAAAATGATCAAGACCGATAAGCCGGGCTTGGTGGATGAACGTCTCGCCTCAGCCATGATCGAGGAACTCGCCCTCGAAGATCGCATCAATGACGAAGTTCGCGTCATTCTTGAAGCCTTCCAGGACGATATGCTCAAAAGCGGCGCCAGCTACCCTGAGATGTTCAAAAAGGTGAAGCAGGAACTCGCTCGCAAATACAAGGCGGTCCTATGAGTGCCATGCGCGGAGCACCCGACATCAAGTCCAGCAACACCACCCGCATCTCCGACGACAAGCTGAACAAGCTCGCTCACACGATTGCGGACACGCTGGCAGAGATTGACGAAGTCGACTTTCTGGAGGATCGGAATACCATCCGCCAGGAAGCTCGCAAGGCGCTGACGAAGCTGCTTCTGGAAGAGGTCAAAATCGACGCGGCTGCGCGGTTGAAGATTGCGTCCCAGCGGCGGATTATCCCCGAGGGTTCCCAGGAATGGGACATCCTGTACCGGAAGTATTACAACGACGAGGTTAAGAAGCTGGGCCTCTAGTCGGCACCGGATTGGCGCTGCTGCAGGATGCGGGTGCTGGTGAAGGGGATTTGAC
>DATCDL010000450.1:0-9980 GCA_036510715.1 Acidobacteriaceae bacterium | reverse complement strand
AATTTTTTCGGCTATTTACTTTGCCTTTCGAGACTGCTGTAGTCGGAATGCTTACCGGAACAAATCCGATGACGAACACGCCCGCGCCGGCCAACGCACCTCCGACCGACGCTTCAGTTTGACTATCCGCCCCGCAGGTCTGAGAATAGACAGAGTCCTTCCTGAGAGTGGGCCTGTGGCGCAGCTGGGAGCGCGCTTCCATGGCATGGAAGAGGTCATCGGTTCGATCCCGATCAGGTCCACCAAACATCTCAACAACTTAGACAATGCGACCGCTCTGGGGCAGAGCGTTTGTGTCATTGTTTGTGTCATAACCCCCCATTTCGCTGCCTTTTGAGAGGGCTTCCATCGCCGTGCGCTTCGCTTCCATGCGGACGTGCGAGTTCCTTTCCAGCATCCGGCGGCTGACGTGTCCGGCAATCGCCATGATGGTTGAATCCGCCGCGCCGCTCTCGGCAAGCTGCGTAATCGCACAGTGCCGGAGGTCGTGGAACCGGAATCCCGGCAACCCGGCTTTCTTCGTGAGCGACCGCCACGCCGTCCGCCAGCTATTGATGTGCTTCGTTGGGTCGTACCCGGTGAGGCTATAGCCCACCACGTTCGTATCGTTGAAATTGAACTTCGGAACGAAGGCAGCAAAGACATAGTGCGACGGTTCTACCGGCCCGAATGATTCGGCCCGTGTCCGCAACCGAGCCAGAGCAGACGCAGCGACGCTGGTAAGGGGAATCATGCGCTCACCCGCCGCCGTCTTCGTCTTGCGGATCGTGATGGTGCGCTGGAAGAGGTCAATATCCGACCATTGCAACCCTTTCAGTTCGCAACCCCGCGCCGTCGTGTTCAGGCAAAGGATCGCAGCAAGATAAGCCGTTTCCCACTCAGGCTTCGTGACAGCCATTTTGAGCAGCCGTTGCTTGTCTGCCTCAGTCAACGCCCGTCCGATTGTGCTCGGCTCTTTCAGTGGCCGTACATCATCGGCAACACGCGCCCAGAGCTTCGCCCGCTTCAACATCCGGCGCAGGATGCCAAGCTCGGCATTGAGCGTAGCTGGCCCTACACTCTGCGCGGCCCGCCACGTCCGATAGTCTGTGATTTGCTTTACCGTGATCGTCTTGAGCGGCTTGTCTTTGAAGTAGGCCCGAAGCTGCACCAGCAGTTGCTTCTCTTTCGCTCGGCTGGCGGGTGCAAGCTCCAAGTGCCGAGCAGCCACATAGTCGTCTGCCGCCTGTCCGAATGGTTGCCGGGCTAGGCTTGTTGTGGTGTGTGTGAGCTTTCCGTCTGAGGCTTGCGATATCAGTTCCTTCTCTTTGGCCTGGGCCTCTCTCCAGTCCGTTGTTGCCAGTGATTGCCGGAACCGCTGACCATTGACGACGAAGTGTGTGTGCCACGTCTTACCGCGCTTGGTGAGTGCCATCTCTTCTCCTCTTCGTTTCTTTCTCGGCCGCTTTTTGCTTCTGTTGCTTCCGCCACCGGGCGACACGATGAGCCTCTCGATGTGCAACTGTGCAATAGTCCTGATCTGGGCGATTCTGAATGAATAGATCACCACAATGTGGACAAATTCGAACTCCTCGACCTTCTCCAAGGTCGAGCAGCGCTCGCACGTAGAGTGCGGATTTCACAGTCATGCACCATATGGCGGGAATCAGTTTCCCATCATTCCACCAGAGCACGAGTTGGGCTGCTGAGAGTTCCGTCGAAAGCTCATAGGAGAGTAGCCAGCCAGGCTCCTCAATTGCACGTGGGCCGGGCCTCAAGTGGAGGAAGTGCTCCAAGGCTTCCTTAGGCGGGAGCCCAATCAATTTCGAGAGCCCCTTAGGTAGATCATCTTGCCAATAGACAGAGAGATCCTCTTTGGCCCGCCTTGATTCATATGATTTGCGCAGCCGCTCCAAACCGACTTCGAGGTTCACAGTGTCGGCCCGATTTTTCACCGCCCTCTTCAACGCAATTACCGCAAAGAAGTGAGGTATTTCCGCTTCTGATAAATATTCTCGGAACTCTTTGATCTCTTCAAAGCGAAAATTGCGGACTGGATGTGGAGTGCCCAACTCCTGTCGAAACGTAGAGAGACCTTCGCCCAACTCCTCAGAACACGCAATGAGGACAGGTAATGTCGCGTTGCGTGTAACGGTTTTTATACAGTCACGTTTCATATATAAAACTGTAAGTATTAGCATCAGGGGTGTCAAGGAGGTAATGACTTGGAACAATCCGAGGAAATGACTGCAATGGAAGCGGCCCGAAAACTTGGGGTCGGACTGGACTACCTTTATTCGCTGCTTTGGACGGGCAAGTTAGAAGCTCGCAAAGTGGGTAGTCAGTGGCGTATCCCAACAAATGCCGTCGAGGCTCGGCTGAAGCGGAGGGGGAATGGCTAGCGCACCTCTGACCAAGCTGCTCAATCTTGAGGAGGTTGCTGACCTCCTTCGAGTGTCGCCGCACACTGTTCGCAGTTGGGTCGCAAAAGGTCGTCTGCGTCCGGTACGCATATGTCGCAGGCTTCTGTTTGCGCCGATCGTAGTTCAGCAACTGATTGCAGACGGAACAGGGCCAGAGACTCAGCTCTAACGAGTGCTGGATCGTCACCGATGAATCTACAGGCACCTTAAAACGAAAACCCGGCGGTAGCCGCCGGGCGCATTACAGGACATTTGCTATGGACACAGTACCAGTTGCCCCATATAGGGGCAATGGAGCTTCCGCGTCTAATCCTTTGCTTCAAGCGGCCTTGCGATACGCCTCGCAGGGGTGGCATGTCCTACCGCTCCACAACCCAATCTATCAAGGGTGTTCATGCGGAGTGCTGAAGTGCGAGAGCATAGGGAAGCATCCACGCATAACCCACGGTCTAAAAGGCGCAACCACGGATGCTGCGATCATTCGCGGCTGGTGGGAGCAGTGGCCGGATGCAAACATTGGCATCGCCACTGGACTCGCTAGCGGAATTGTCGTCTTGGACGTCGATGGCGTGGACGGCCATGCTTCCCTCAGACTGCTAGAGGCATTGGATCAGCTTCCCCGAACGCTACGCGCTCACAGTGGGCGCATAGGCCCTGACGGAGAGCGCAACGGCCATCACTTCTACTTCGCCCTCCCAAATGGAGCAGACCTTCGCAACAGCGCCGGACGCTTAGGCAAAGGGCTTGATATACGTGCCTCTGGTGGGTATATCGTGGCTCCTCCGTCTCTTCATGCCTCCAGACTCTGCTACGAGTGGGATTCCGCCGAAAGCGTGATTGTAGAACTTCCGCAGTGGCTCATCACCAGAGCGGCCCAGCCAACTCTAACTGTAGTCCCGTCCGCTAAAGCCGGGATTCCGAAAGGCCAACGCAATGCAACTTTGACCTCCCTCGCCGGAACCATGCACAAGCGAAGGATGTCCCGCAGTTCGATCCAAGCTGCGTTGCTTGAAGAGAACCGCACGCAATGTAACCCACCATTACTGGAGAAACAGGTTATGTCCGTTATCGAAAGCGTCACCCGTTACCCGCAGGGCGCAAAGAGTCAGAGCAACCTGCGCCGCGCAGATGTGCTCTGCCTTGCCGATGTTCAGGCGGAAGATGTGGTCTGGCTCTGGGAGCCATACATCCCGCTAACGATGATTACGCTGCTCTCCGGCGATCCGGGCGTCGGCAAGACGTTCCTTTCGCTTGACCTCGCCGCATCGCTTACGCAAGGCAGGGCTATGTTCAATGGCGCTGCGACCACAGTGGGGAATGTGCTATATCTGACGCAAGAAAACTCTCCTGCTCATGTCTTGCGTCCGCGCTTCGATGCTCTGGGAGGAGACGCAACGCGATTCTTCATCGTTCGTGGGACCCTCAGCGACGATGGCACCCCCGGCAATATCACCTTGGGGGATACCGACCAACTCGAAGAGGCCATTGTGAAGCACAACGTCCGGCTGGTTGTCATCGACCCGTTGCAATCCTTCTTGGGAGGCGATGTAGACGCTCACCGTGCCAACCAGACCCGCCCGATCATGGATGGGCTTGCCAAGCTTGCTGAGAGAACGGGATGCGCCATTCTCATCACGCGGCATCTCTCGAAAGGGACAGGTGGGAGCGCTATCTATCGAGGCATGGGTTCAATCGACTTCACAGGTACGGCACGGAGCGAGTTGTTGGTCGCATGGGAGCCGGAGCAGGAGGGCCGCGTGGTGATGGCTCACTCTAAGTCGAATCTTGGAAAGTTTGGCCCCTCGCTCGAATTCTCGATTGACTCAGCGGGCAAGCTCCAGTGGCACGGAGAGAGCAGCTTCAGGGCGGACGACCTACTCACCGCTCCGGCGACGGCAGATGAGCGCAGCGCCCTGGACGAGGCGGTAGATTTTCTCCGGGAGGAACTGGCCGATGGTTCCAAGCCCGCGAAAGACATTCAAGCCAAGGCGGAGGCGAACGGTATCTCACGGGCGACTCTCCGCCGCGCTCAAGCAGCATTGAAGGTGACGAAGGGGCCGCAAGGATTCAAGGGGCCGTGGATGATCTCTCTACGCACAGTTGCTCACGAATCTCCACAGTTGCTCATTCCAACACCTTGAGCAACTGTGATTTGCGGTGAGCAACTCTGGGGGAAGTTGAATGGGTTTCTACGCGCGAACACTTAATTCAGCCTGAGGTAAGGATGTGGAACATGCTCATTTCTAAGTCAGTGCATCTCTCACCGTGTCGTTACGGTACGCCGGTCATGCGGACGATGGCATTGATGCTGTTGCCCTCTACGAGAGCCGAAACAACTTGTACGCGTTTTTCAGTGCTTAGCCGGTTCACGATGTAGTTAGAGTATACTTGCTAGGGCAAGTATCCATATTGGCCAATTTTACTGGCAAGTATTTACTTAAGCCAATAACGACGGTAACGTTGCAAACGTGAGGTAGCGAGATGGTAGACAAGAAAATCGACCCAAATGCAGCCGGAAGAGCCTTATCGAAACTTGGGGCTTCCAAAGGCGGCGAAGCTAGAGCGGCGAAGCTAACGCAGGCGCAGCGATCCGATATCGCCCGCAAGGCCGTTCAAACTCGATGGGCTAAAAAGAAGGGTTATGTTGACCCGGCGCTTTCGCCAGAGGAGGCCATGTTGGCTGAGACCACCAAGTTGCCGGAAGCAAAGTACAAGGGATTTCTTTCTCTGATGAATCTGGAGATACCCTGCTACGTTTTGGATACAGAAGAGCGTGTGATTGGCCGCACGGCTACAACAGAAATGTTGAGTGGATTCAAGGGGCAAGGCGACCTCGAAGGATACTTGCGCTCACAGAACCTTAAACCGTTCATAAATATAGAGTATGTAGTCGCGAACATGGTCTCTTTCAGCCTGCCAGAAGTAGAACAATTAGGCCGGTCAGTTAAGGGCTTGCCCACAGACTTGCTGATTGAAATTTGCAGGGGCTTAGTGCAGGCGTTAGAGGCTTCGCAGCGCGATGAAGTTAAACTCACTCCTCGCCAGCTCTCAATGTCTGTGCAGGCCAGCATGTTTCTTGTTGCCTGCGCCAAAGTCGGACTGGATGCCCTTGTTGATGAGGCGACCGGCTACCAGCACGACCGCGCAGAGAACGCATTGCAGGTGAAGCTGCGCGCCTACCTAGAGAAAGAGATGCGTAAATGGGAAAAAACCTTCCCGGACGATCTTTGGCTGGAGTTTGCGCGTCTGACGAACTGGAAGGGGACGGTCACGCGTAGACCCAAATACTGGGGCTACTTAGTTATGAATCTTGTGTATGCATACCTGGATGCTGATGTCGCGAAGTGGCTCAAAGAGAACGCGCCGAAGCCGCAGAAGGGTCAGAATTATCACCAGTGGTTGACGAGCCAATACGGACTCAAGAAGCTGGTAGAGCACATCTGGATGCTTATAGGCGTGTCGAAGACCTGCCATAACCTAGACGAACTCAAGCACAAGATGGAACGCATGTTTGGGAAGAGTCCGCTTCAATATGACATCTTCATCGACGCCCACATCGACACATGGAATGATGCCCCCAACTAGAGCTTGTCCGTAGCTTCGCTGACAGTCCGCAAGGCAGCCTGATTCACGTCCTCGTCCGGCATCTTGGCGCTTGGATGAACAGAGCGCACATGTGCGTTAAATTCATCGGTCATCGTTGCTGGATTATTGGGATGCTTGCGAAACTCCGTGTCACACAGGGAGCACTTGTAGTTCCCTGTCCACTTTCCCTTATGATCTTTCACGGACATGAGACATACTCTATCGGTCATAACCAAAGCCTACGCCCGGTCAGACTGTCGCGCTATCCCTGTGAATTTGAAACTGCGCCACTACCAACCTTTCGACCCCAGAGGCATAACGCACATGGCTGAGTTTGACTCCTCCCCCTTGTCCATCGACCTAAACCGCATCGCTGTCGTCTGCGAGGAAGAGTGGCAATCTTTGCTCGACGACATGGACATCGAACCGATACCGGAGCGGCAGGATCTCCGTGGGTTTCTCCTGAACTGGGTTGCCGTGTTCACGCCGGAGGCGTTCCCTCCCGCTCTGTCAGCCAAGATGGCTGATTGGATGGAGGACGACTCGGCACTGAGTCGATCCGAGTGGTGCATTGTGAAGCGACCATTCATCGGAGCGACACTCTTCGCCCTCACAGGCAGCACTCACTGGCTGCGGTTTCAGTTCAACAACTTCGCCAATGGCGATTCGCAGCTGCGCAGCTATTTCCATCGGACGCTCGCCCTAGTAGCGCCGCGACTGACCTTCGATGAAGATTTGGTCGTTCGTCTTGAGACTGGTCTCAGGAACCGCTACTTCGTGATGTCGCCGCCGCTGGTGCTCTATGCCGTGTCGCAGGGTGACGTGGGAGAGAAGATGGCGAACCTCACCGCGTGGAAGGCTGCCTACCCGATGAACTCCGGCGAGGAAGAGACCGTAGCGCGGTTCCTGAAGGGTGAGTCCGCACGCAACCCTTTGCAATCCTGGCTGCTCAGGAACAGTTCCTACGTTGCGCTGCGTCTCGGTGCTCAGGGCGGCATCCCCTCCCAGAGCGTCAGGCTACCCATCGGCCTCGGCTTCTCTGAGGTCTGGGAGCGGGTACAAAAGCATCCGCTCACGTCAGGGTCTGTCAGCCTCGCCCGCCCCGGCGACTCCCAATCTCCAACCTAGAAGGGACGTTCGGCAGCACTGTCAGGGCAGTTTTCCCTCGCGCGCGCGCGTTCCTATTAGACTCAACTCAAAAAGAGGCCCCAAAAGCGAGGTTCCGGAACCGGAATCAACCATAGGCTCGGAGATTTGCCGCTATAAAAAGTGCCTCGATTTCTTCAATAAATTTCAATTTGTACAACCGGGCGTGACGGACCAGACTTGACATCGCGCCTACCTTTTACCCCCCTTGCCACACCTCTCTCGGCGGAGCAGTCTCTCGAGGATGCATCGTTTTCGGGCCGGAAGTGTCCCTACGCGCACTCGAAGGACCGTGAAGGATGAACTGAGGTC
This sequence comes from Acidobacteriaceae bacterium, assembly GCA_036510715.1. Classification (GTDB taxonomy): domain Bacteria; phylum Acidobacteriota; class Terriglobia; order Terriglobales; family Acidobacteriaceae; genus Granulicella. Next base: position 2,535 of record DATCDL010000450.1, on the reverse strand, counting down.
ATGCAGAACTCCGGAATCCGGCGAAACGGCCCCGTAGTCTGCATCGCGACCAAAGACCCCTCCGACCCGTCCTCCGTCCTCAAGTACGAAAAGACTCTCTCCAACATCCAGGAAGTCACCGCCCGTAGCGGCCCCGCGCCGTCGCCATCGCCATCGAAGGCGACACCCACATCGCCCAGCTAGTAGAGCACGTAATCCACATCCCCAACCCCACCAGCTCCTTCTCTCCATCTGGAAGTAGTCCCCCTCCAACTCCTCGCCTACCACATAGCAGTCCGCCGAGGCTGCGACGTAGACCAACCGAGAAATCTAGCCAAAAGTGTTACCTTAGAATAGATGCTTGCAACCGCAAGCGCTTTCTTGCATCATTGCATTGCAATCAAACGTTCTTTCTCCCGACAAAGTAGGGATGATCTAAATGCTTTAAGTGCTCGATATGAGACATAGAACCAGCCAAGCCACTGTCTTGGGAAGCAAGGCTTCAAAGAAGCCACGTGAGGAAGATGTCACTTCGTACAGTTATTGATGGAGCGGGACTAACGCTCAGCGCGTGCGCCAGTACGATTGGCGTCGACCATGAACTTTTCCAGCAGTGGGCTGATGGCAAGCGAGAAATGCCCCCAGCGTATGCAACTGTCATGGCCGCGTTGCTTGGTGTCAAGCCCGAAGCCTTGATGGCGAAGCCGATGGCCCAGGCTCGTAAGAGCGGGATCGATGAGCCGTCGGCGATCTGGTTCAAACTTCGGGGACACGAGTTCGGCGATGCGGACCGTGAATCTATTCTTCTAGTAAGGCACCTTGGACATAACGCCAATCAGCTAGAAAAGTCGGTTGCGGGGCAGGCGAACCGGTCATGGAGCATTTTATTTAAGGACGTGCTCGAGAATATTGACCTACAGGCTTCTCCTCAGTCGCAAGGCCGTCAGGCTGCCCGAGCATTTTGTGGGTTAACTCAGTTTGGGGGAGGGGGACGAGGCTCCTCTGAGATTCTGCGAGGGAACCTTCGGTCAAGAGGCATACTTATCATTGAGAGCCCTATCCCTCACTCACAAATGGAAGGGTGCAGTTTCTTGGTGGGCGAAAGTACTCAAGAGCGTCCTTGCATTTTCGTCAACACATTTAAGAGCACATGGTTTCGCAGAAATGTCGTAATAATGCACGAGTTGGCCCACGCGCTGTTCGACCAGAACGCGGGAGTCGAAATCGATATAGTCGCAAACGACGAGCGTCACAGCAACCTTCGTAAAGACGAACTGACAGAAGCGCGCGCCGAGTCTTTCGCGCGTGAATGCCTGTTGCCCGCAAAACTCATCCTCAGTTTCTGTAGTCAAAATGGCGTGAGGCCAAACAAGCTTACCGCGCAATCACTTGCGGGGCTGGTCGCTTTCTCCGGGGTCGAAAAAAAGACCGTTGTAGAAATTCTGAGACATAATGAGTTCATCGATGACGTGCTCGCGACACAGTATCAATCTCTTGATATTTCAACGGAGCTTCGTGAACAGAGCGACCGCGCACTGGGTACCAAGGAGTTTATTGAAAAGGTGGGCCTGGACGTTGCGGCCTCTTGGTTGAACAAGAGGTTTACAACAATCTCTTCCCGAAAAATTCTCCTTCCGGTGACGTATGTGAAGTCAGTCCTAGAGGCAGTGAAAACGTTCAAAATTAGCATAGGCAAGGCCGCCGAATTACTCATGGTTGATATAGATACCTTCTACTCGCGATTTCCTGAGGTTGTGAGTGAGGTCACTGAGTAATGTCGGGTGAGCCAGACGTTGCGTTCATATTCGATACCGACGCTCTGGCACAGATACTGATGGCTCAACAGCAGAATCTACTAAATATCCTGAGGCAAGACTTCGGAGTGGGCTGCTTCATCATGATGGAAGTCGAGGTAGAACTTCGATCCAAGCCGAAGTTTTCCGGTCTCATCAAGCCAGCCTTGGAAAAGGCGCTGAAAAGCGGTTGGATTAAGCTTTTGACTGCCAGCGACTTAGAGCAGTTGGCATGTCTACAAGGCCAAGGGCCAGTTACTCTCGCGGATATCAGGGCGCTGGGAGCCGAATATGCCCTTTATGTGCAACGAGGCGAGGCATATACGCATGCAGCGGCAGTTTTGTTGGGCAGCCCGGCGATCAGTAACGATCTAAACGCGATTCGAGTGCTCGAATCGAACGGAAAGGCATTACCTCCAACAGTACTTCGGTCTTTTGACATGTTTGCTTTCCTGCATCTCGAAGAGTATCTCGACGTGAAATCAGTCGAACAAATTAGGACAATACTCATGAGCTACTCAGAGTGGATACCTGCTCCGATGAGAACATCTTCATTCGTTCAAGGATTAGCCGGATGGGATTGCCGATTGAGCACCAGCTTGGCGACTTCAGCAAGCGCAAGCGGTTGGGCCGAAAATTTTTACCTCAAGCGGAAAACTCAGCGGCCTTCCCAAAACGCAGATGGAAGCTAACCCCCGCCGGGTGTCCCACTCATAACATCCTTCCGTCAGGTACCGGTAGACGCGCGACGCTCCCGCCGATC
>DATCDL010000449.1:0-9259 GCA_036510715.1 Acidobacteriaceae bacterium | reverse complement strand
GCAGCTTTGTTCTTCATGATGCCGTGGATGTGGCGCAGCCTCGCACATTACACGCTCAGTCTGTTCTCCGATTTCAACCGGTATCTGCAATGAATCAGATCCCCCTACTTGGAGTAATCAGTGGCCTGTTGACGATTGCTGTGCGCCTTTCGGGGTTGATGCTCTTCGCTCCATTTTTCGGAAGCGTCGTTATTCCCTCGCGGGTTAAAGCCGGTTTAGTCATTGCGCTTACGCTAGTGCTATTTCCCGCAGTTGGGCAAGAGATCGGTCCTTACGCCATGATGGATTGGCCCATCCTGGTCTTTAGAGAGTTTTTGATCGGCGCAGGGATGGGGATCGCGACCAACCTTGTGTTCGATGCCGCCCAAATGGCGGGAGAGATTATCGGCATCCAAATGGGTTTCTCCCTTGTGAATATTCTGGATCCGCAGACCCAGGTAGACACGACGGTTGTCGCCGTCTTTTACCAGTCGATTGTGATGTTGCTCTTCCTTCACATGAATGTGCACCTCTGGCTTCTCAGGGCGGTTGGGGATAGTTTTCTCTACCTTCCGCCGTCCACCATGCACCTCAGCAGTTTTTTCACGCTGGCAGTTCTCAAAACCGGCGGTATGGTGTTCGGGCTGGGAGTGCGGATCGCTGCACCTGTTCTTGCGGCCACGCTCGTCACAGATATTCTGCTCGGTTTTCTCGGGAAAGCCTCAGCCCAATTACCTCTCATGCTCCTTGGACCGGCGGTCAAGAGCTTGCTGGGGATCGTGATCTTGATTGCAACGCTGAAGTATTGGCCCGACCTTTATCACAAGTTATTTCAGGAAACCCTGGGTAACGGAATACATATTCTGCACCTCGCGCGATGATACACAATGGCTGAATCCAATAAGACAGAACAGGCGACACCGCAACACCGGCTCAAAGCGCGGGAGCAGGGCCAGGTAACGCGCTCGCGTGAACTTAGCGGCGCCCTCGCTATGTCTGTCGTCGCGGGCATCATGGTGCTTATGACGCGACAAGGAGTCGACCAGTGGACTGATTTCTTTCGTAACACGCTCGCATCAGCCAGCACGGATTCTATCGATGCGAATGGCCCCCTTCTGTTCTGGACAAGCGTAGAAGCGTTGCGCTGGGTCTTCCCCTTTCAGCTAGCCGCGCTCGTTGTGGCGCTCATAGCCGGCTTAGCCCAAGGAGGATTCGTCTTTGCGCCAGAGGCGCTCGCGTTCAAATTCGATCGCCTTAGTCCGGGTAAACGTCTCGGCCAGATTTTTTCGCTCACGTCGGTCAGCAGCGTTCTCAAATCACTTCTGCCGTTCGCCGCCATTGCGTGGGTTGGCTATGCGTGCATTGTGAGCCACTGGGTTGAGATCCTCGGAAGCTCCTATGTCGATTCACGAGCATTTGCAAACATCCTGTCGGGGATGCTGCTGGAGGTGTGTTGGAAGTCTGGATTAATCCTGCTGATCTGGTCTGCTGTGGACTATCTTTTGCTCTGGCTGAAGAGTGAAAGTGACCTGAAAATGAGTCGCCAGGAAATTCGCGAGGAGATGAAAGATTCGGAAGGTAATCCCGCCAATAAAGCGAGGATTCGCAAGCTGCAGCGGCAGTCGCGGCGCAGACAGATGATCAAGGCGGCGGAGACTGCGACCGTGGTCATCACCAATCCGACGCACTATGCGGTGGCTCTGAAGTTTGAACTCAACATGGCGGCTCCTCTGGTTGTGGCAAAGGGACTCGACCTGTTGGCTCTGAAGATCAGGGAGATCGCCGGAGACCGCGGGATTCCCATTATGGAGAACAGGCCTCTTGCGCAAGCGCTTTATAAAGGCGTCGAAGTCGGAGACGCGATCCCATCCGACTTGTACCACGCCGTAGCAGAGATTCTTGTGCTGGTGTACAGAGCTCAGGACGAAGTAAAACGCCGTGACGCTCAACGCAGAGCATCCGCCAACCGGCCGGAAGAAGCGAGACCGCAGTGATCAAAAAGTCCGGACTCTTAGCCATGCTCCGCGCGTCCTCCGAATGGTTCATCCCAACAGGAGCGGTAGCCCTGGTGTTCGTCATGCTTGTGCCGTTACCGAGCTTCGTCCTCGACCTGTTACTCACCTTCAGTATTACGGTTTCGGTGCTTGTTCTGCTCACGGCAATTCAGATTCTCCGCCCTGTGCAATTCTCAGTATTCCCAAGTCTCATCCTGTTATTAACGCTGATGAGGCTGTCGCTGGATCTGGCTTGCACGCGACGCATTCTGCTGCATGGAAATGAGGGTTCCGGTGCGGCGGGGCAGGTGATTGAAGCCTTTGGACAATTTGTAGTTGGAGGAAACTACATCGTCGGCTTTGTCATCTTTCTGGCCCTGATTGCCATTCAATACCTTGTGGTTAGCCACGGTGCCGTTCGTACTGCCGAGGTGACGGCGCGGTTCACACTCGACGCTATGCCGGGAAAGCAGATGGCGATCGATTCCGACCTCAATACTGGTCTTATCAACGCGGAGCAGGCAAAGTACCGTCGTGAGCAGGTGGCGCGCGAAGCAGAATTCTGCGGCTCCATGGATGGAGCAGCGCGGTTCAGTCAAAGAGATTCGCTGGCTACGATCCTCGTTCTCGTGATCAACATCGTCGCTGGATTTCTGATTGGCGTGTTCCAACTCGGCATTCCATTCCAACAAGCGCTCAAGACCTACACCATCTTGACTGTCGGCAACGGTCTGGTTTCCATCATCCCATCGTTGCTGGTATCGGTGGCGGGCGGCATTGTTGTAACTCGTACCGGATCCGATTTCTCGCTGGGTGCAGATATCGGCAAGCAGATGTTCAAGACGTCGCGCCCGCTGTGGATCGTAAGTGCCGTACTACTGGGTCTTGCGTTGATTCCAGGCATGCCAAAAATATCGTTTCTCGCCTTGGGCGGGGTCACAATGTTTGCGGCCTGGAAGATGAAGCCCCCTAGCGAGACCGAGCTTGCTCCGGGTACGACCGCAGTCACCGCAAAAGGGGGAACAACAGGCACATCGGCAGTGGATCCGATGGACGCTGTTTTGAAATTGGACGATCTGATGCTGGAAGTTGGCATAGGTCTTGTTCCGCTTGTCGATGCTAAACAGGGTGGCCAATTGCTTACAAGAGTGAAAGCTCTGCGGAAGAATCTTGCGCAGCAATTGGGGTTTCTTGTGCCGTCGATTCATATCACGGACAACTTATCCCTCAAGGAAAGGGAGTACGTGATTTATCTTCGTGGCGTAGAAATCGCGCGCTGGGAGATGAAGCGTGATCGCTTGCTGGCGGTCAATTCAAATCCGATCCCCGGTGATATTGAGGGTCAGGAGACTCGAGAGCCTGCTTTCGATTCGCCGGCCAAATGGATCACGCCTGAACTGCAGGCGAAGGCGATCTCCGCTGGTTATGCGGTGGTAGACCACACATCGGTACTGGCCGCACATCTTGCCGAGCTGATCAAGCAAAACGCGCATGATCTGCTATCGCGCTACGAGACCAAACGACTCGTTGATCGTTTAGCCGACTCTCATCCGAAGCTGGTGGAAGAATTGACACCTAAGCTGATGAGCCTGGGTGAGGTGCAGAAGGTGCTGCAGCAGTTGTTGAGAGAGCAGGTCTCCATTCGGGACCTGGGCACAATTCTCGAGGCGCTTGTCGAAGCCGCTGCAATTAACAAGAATCCCATCACATTGGTGGAGACCGCCAGACACTCCCTAGGCCGCGCTCTGATTCATCCCCTGCTTGATGATCACGGACAGCTAAAGGTGGTCACGCTGGACCGGTCGATCGAAGAGGAGTGTTCGCGTACGAATTCCCAGCAGGTGCCTCTGGCAAACGGGACGATGCAGATATCTGTAGCCAGCCGAGTGTTGGCTGGGCTCCGCGCGATGCTCGGTGACCAGGTGACGATGGCGCCTCCAGTGCTACTTTGTTCGTCTCCCGGACGGTTTTATCTGAAGCGTCTCCTGGAACCATACATTCCCAAGATCGTCGTGATATCGCCTTCCGAAATTCCGCCGATGACTCAAGTGCAGTCACTGGGTTCAGTTCGATAAAGCATTTCAAGAAATGTGTGACTCATATGCGCAAGCAGGTGAATAAATGATGCCAGCAGAAGTAGCCTACAAAACCAGTTCGGCGGATCTAGATGATCGCAATGCACTTGTGATGCAGGAGCTCTCACAGGTGTACTACATTGCCTCACGGCTTCGCGAGCGGCTTCCGCCTCACGTTGAGTTGGAGGATCTGGTCAATGCGGGTGTAATTGGTCTGCTTGAGGCCAGCCGTAGCTTCGACTGCACAAAGAATCCTAGCTTCAAGGGATTCGCGAAGTTCAGAATTCGCGGTGCGATCCTGGATAGCCTCCGCGAATCCGATTGGGGGTCACGCTCTATCCGAAGACGGGGCCGTGAGATATCCGATGCGACAGCGCGACTTGAAGGGAAGCTGGGACGAAAGCCATCGGAGCACGAGATTGCTGAGGAGATGCATCTTGAGATCGATCATTTGCGAAAGATCCTGGCGCATATCGACGGATTGCATCTGGTTGGTCAACAGATGGCAGTTTCGAGCGATCGCGCCGAGATGATGGATCTGATTGAATCGGCGCCAAACCTCGATGATCCCGATCCCTTCGATCTTTGCCTTGAGGGCGAAGTAAAAGCTCATCTCGCAGAAGCGATATCTCAGCTTAGCGAAAGGGAGCAACTGATCCTGTCTCTCTATTATCGCGAGGAGCTCACGATGAAGGAAATTTCACAGGTAGTGGGCGTAGCACTTTCACGCGTGTCGCAAATACGGCAGGTAATTATGAAGAAACTTAGAGTGTCGCTTGCACACTTACAGGAACGACCTAACGTTACAAGAGAATCTTTAGGAGCGACACATGAACATGCCTAATCATGAGGACGCAAGCGAGAAAGGCAATGTCACAGAACATCCGGTGGCTAAGAGAGCAGACGTGAAGCCTCGATCCATTCATGCCTGCAACTTTCGCTCGGCAGGACGATTGTCCAATGAGAATGCGCGATCTCTGACCGCAATTCACGAGACATTCGCTCGCCAACTAGCGAGCGCATTGGATGTGTACCTGGGGACAGGTCTCGAGGTGAAACTCCAAACACTCGATCAACTTCCACTCGCGGATCACATTGCCAGCATTCCTTCGCTGAGCTATGTCGTTCCATTTTCTCTCAGCACCATGCCTGGCGCCGTCATCGTCGAGTGCGACCTGGACCTGGTGTTTCCTATTGTGGAACTTCTACTTGGGGGACGCGGAACGTCTGTAAGTGCCCCCCGCGAACTTTCGGAGATCGAAGAAGAAATCATGCAGGACGTAACATCGCTGATTGCGCGGCAGGCCGAGCACGCGTGGCGTATTCCTCATCTGGCGCTGCTGCCGGGCCGTCGCATCAAGTCCTCGCTCCTGCATCAGTATTGTCCGCCGAACGAGAAGGTCACATCCGTTAAGTTTCAGATAGAAATTGCGGGTGCGCATGGCTCCTTCCAACTTGTCTTTCCAACCTCATTTCTCAACGTTCTGCTCAAGCAGATTAAGTCTGAAGAGCCCCAGAGGAAGGGTGGATTTCGGTACTTCCCGATACCCAGCATTAGCGAGCGCGTCCTCGATTGCGATGTGATTGTTGCGGCTGGACTTCCCCGGATGAAGGTTTCGGTGCGGGATCTGATTGCACTTCAGCCGGGTTGCCTCCTGAAGCTGCGAGCGCCTGTCCGAACTCCTGGGATGTTGACCGTCGAGGGGTTGGACATATTTGAAGCTGTGCCAGTAAGGAACGGTTCGAAGAAGGCGGCGCAAGTCGGTCGTAGAACTCGACTTACAAATTGGGGGATGGAATAGACATGATAGATCATCAGGGGAAGCATCAAGGCGCGCAGGTATTTGCAAAGGCATTTGCTGAGTCTCTTGCCGAAGCTCTAACTCAGAAAGTGGGGCATCCATGGCAACTGAGGGTTCGGGACAGTCCGGATCTTACTGAGCGCCAGGGGAAGGCGATCCATTTTCGCCTGACTGTAGATGGCGCGCTGCGCGGCGAGTGTTTCGTCGAGTTGTATGAGGCTGCGGTTGCTGAACTCGGTTCGATGATATTAGGACAGGCCGCCTCGGCCTTCAACGACGTGCACACGGAGGCCTTGTCGGAGGTCATCACGTCAGCACTCGATGGTCTGCGCGTAGCTCTGTTAGCTGAATATGGTGCGATCACCTTAAGCGTCGACCGAGTCGAGGATCTGGTGTTTGGCGGGATGTTTGTTGTTCCTCTTTCCGCTTCCAGCGGCGACCAGCCAGACATGCCTGTGATGCTGTACTTCGATGTCCGGCTGTTGACGGCACTATCGCCCACGCTGGCGAAACCAGCCACTGAATCGTCTGCGATAGACTCCACGAATCTTAACTTGGTCATGGATGTTGAATTGAACGTGTCATTGCGATTTGGACAGTGTAAGCTGCCACTGCGGGAAGTCCTGGACCTTACGAGTGGTTCCGTCATTGAGTTGGATCGCGATGTAGATGACCCCGTGGAGTTGCTATTGGATGGCAAGGTGATTGCGCGGGGTGAGGCAGTCATTGTCGATGGCAATTACGGTCTTCGCGTTACCGAAATTCCTCAACCCATTGCGTCCCACTTTATCCGTTGATCTCTATGAGAAATGAAGGCCGATGAAATTGTCACTAGAATCCCTGCTCCAAAGAGTTGATCGAAGCTGGAAGAACATGCATGCTGTGTGCGGACTCAGGACCTGTCAAAACACACTGATCATGCGAAGTGTGCCCGAGAGCCGGGTCGGCATTCGCATGGGTAAACTCTGGTACTGCAGCGTTGATTGCTTCGCGAAGGCTGCACGCACGCGTTTCTCCGCGCTCTCCGTGGCTCGCACAGTGGAAATGCCGCATCATCCAAGATTGTCCATCGGTCTCGTGATGCTGTCGAGAGGGTATTTATCGGATGAACAGCTTCGCTTCGCGGCAGCTCAGAGCCAATTGAGCGGCGAAGAATTGGAGGTGGTGCTGATCCAGCTCGGGCTCGTGAGCGAATGGCAATTAGCTGCAGCGAAAGCGGTGCAGTGGGGTTATCCAGTGCTTGGACGGGACCGTACAAGGCAGTCGGTTGACGCGGATATCCCGGTAACATTGCTGCGAACATTTTCGGTGGTGCCACTGCACTATTCCGTCACTGCGAAGCGATTGCTCCTGGGGTTTGTCAATCGAGTGGAGAACAGCCTTCTCCATTCGGTGGAACAAGTCACGGGCTGCACGGCTGAACCATGCTTCATCACTCCGACGGAGTATCGAGAGCAGATGGAGCGTCTCACCGCTGCTCCGAACTACACGGAAGTCGTCGTTGAAGATGCGTTAACGCCAGCGGAGACGGCGAAAGCCGTCGGTGGTTACGTGGTAGAGATTGGAGCGAGAAAAGCCAGTTTCGCGTACTGTCAGAATTTTGCCTGGATGAGGTTGTCGGGAAAACGGCGTACGATCGATGTTCTATTCCAGGGCAGAAATGTCATCGAATCCAGAAAAAGCGAAACGTTTCTTGCTTCCGGAGAACATATTCAGTATCTAAGGTGAAATGTTTAGCCTGAGCTGCCGACTCATTGTGCTAGGTGATGAAACAGTGATGAAAAGCGTGGTTCGACAGCAGCCAGAGCACAATCAAGTACTAGAGATAATGCCTTTGCAGATTGAGTTTGCCGTTCAACTGCCCGACGTTCCCGTACAGCCCGAGACGCTCTTGTTGATCGACCTTGAGATTCAGGAATCGAGTGTGGATCTGAGCGTCGTTTCTCAGTTGGTATTGAACGATCTAGGTGCTACGGCGCAGATATTGCGGTTGGCGGCCCGTGAATACGGAAACGCTGAAGGCCACCCAACTCGAATCGAGGATTGCATCTCAGATATTGGCCTGAATGCTTGCATGGAGGCGGTGTCTGCGCGGGTCGTCACCCACGATTTCCGCCATAAGGCCATCGCAGAAATCTGGGCGCATTCCAGAGAGATTGCGCAGTACTCAAAACTGATTGCCGAAGAGACTTCGGAGATAAACCCCGACGAAGCGTATCTGGTGGGGCTGTTTCACGCGATCGGATTGCTGCCATCTGTTCTCGGATGGGATGGGTGTGGAACAGGTATAGCGGACAGATGGCTGATGGGATTGAAGCTGGCAAGAAAGTGGTCCCTCCCAGGTTTCGTGGTCGAGTCCTTTCGCGAAAAGCAGCTGGCAGGCTGCCAAACGGTGTGGCCTGAGATTGTGCAGCAGGCTCATTGGTGTGCACGCCGGCGATCTGTCCCATGCACTTACTTCAACGATATCGGTCCGCAGCTTCTCCATGTCGTTTAGGCGTACCTGGCAAAGCGATACCTCCGTATGGCGAGACTTCGGATTGCCTTTTGATGAGAGACGATAGCGGGTTCCGCAGCTAGCGCCGTCCCGTCGCCGAGGTTCTCATGGATACCTCATTTATGGCGGGGTTTTTGCATCGATTCGGCACTTTGTTTAGGCAAACTTTGCCTACTGGATTGGCCCTTGTAATGCACTGTCCCATGCAGAGAGGCATCTATGGACAGTGGATACTACGCCCTGAGTACAGCGCTGCTTGCGCGTACCCAGGCGCTCGATACGATTGCGAACAATTTAGCGAATCAAAGTACGGTCGGGTACCGTGCTGAGCGTAATGTGTTCAGTTCTGTTCTTGCCGACAGTGGCACGGCCTTGGCGTCCGATATGAATCGGGCGATCAACAATTATGGCGTCCTGAGCGGAACGTTGCTGGATCTCAGCCAGGGTGTACTGCAAAAGACCGGCAACGATCTTGATCTCGCTGTTCAGGGCTCTGGATTTTTTGTTGTGCAGACCGCGAATGGCCCCAGGTATACCCGCAATGGCAGTCTTCAAGTTTCCAGCAAGGGTCTGCTGGTCACGTCTGCCGGTGACCCCGTCATGGGTGATAAAGGAGCCATCGCCATGATGCCAGGGCCCGTGTCGATCGGCACGGACGGAACGATATCGTCGAATGGAGCCGTGATGGGAAAGCTTCAACTCGTCGACTTTCCCGCAGGCACTTCCATAAAATGTGAGGGGGGCACCTACTATTCGGCACCACCTGAGAGCGCCATCGCGGCAACCGGATCGACCGTACAGCAGGGGGAGTTGGAAAGCTCAAACGTAAATCCTGTGTCCGGTATGGTCGATCTTATTAGTGCACAGCGATCTGCCGAGATGATGGAGCATGCACTCTCCATGTTCAATTCG
>DATCDL010000448.1:0-3348 GCA_036510715.1 Acidobacteriaceae bacterium | reverse complement strand
CCGTCCGTCGAACCAGAACAAAGCCAAGGGGCTTTAGCCCCCGAGAGAAACCTTCCCCTGCGCCCCGAAGACTTCTACATGGAAGGCCCCTACCTCGTCTTCACCGCCGCCTACCATCTCCGCCGCGGCTATTGCTGCAACTCCGACTGCCGCCACTGCCCCTACAAGTAGCAAGCCTCCGTATCCATCTCAAGCTCAAGGCTGCGAGTAGTAGCCCGTGCGCGTACGAGCCTCCAGGCCCTTCGCCGCCAACTTCACATCAATCCGGTGGTACGTGTCCGGCCTCTCGTCGGGCGCGGCGTCCAGCACGATCCGGTAATACTCATTCGCGTCGGCGACACACTGCTTCATCATTCCAATCACAGAGTTCGAGCTCAGCACCAACCCGCCGCTCTGCGCTGCCAGCACCTGTAGCGACACGTTGCCCCACTCGGCCTCCCCCGGCCCCTTCAATCCATTCAGAAAGCTCCGGTAAAAGAGCTCGCGATTCACGGACTCCGTCGCCCCCCAGCTGTTGATGCTGTACAGCGTCATGTCCGCCTGGCGCAGCTCCCGCGAGAACGCAATCGCGCTTCGATACACATCCTCCTCCTGGTTCGAGTCCAGTTCCACCCCCGGGCCCGAAAGCAGCGGCCAGCCCGGCGACACCCACAGCACCAGCTTGCGTCCCGGCTTCTTCTCCTCCGCCGCGGTCGAACTGCGCAGTGCATTCAACGAAACCGTCATCCGGTCAGCCGCTCCCCAGAACCCCTGGCTCCTCGTGATCTCCCGCAAGCCAATGTTCGTATGTTCGAGCTTATTCGCCAGATCATTGCCGTCCTTGCTCGCCCCGTTGTATAGCCCAAAACTCGTGTCGGTCAGAACCGCAAACGTCGTCCGATAGGGCAGCACCCCGCCATTGCTGCGCAGATACTTCGCAATCTGGTCGCGCTGGAACCCCAGGTACGTATACGGTGTATTCACCGAGTCGACGACGATCACCACCTCGACCGGCGCATCCTTGCCCTCCACCCGGGTAATCGATGCAATCGAGCGCGGGCTCTTGTTATCCAACACCGCAAAGTCCTTCTCGCTCAACTCTCCGGCCGGTTGCCCCTTCGTCGTTGTAACCGACACGTCCAGTTGAACCTTCCCCACCGCCCCGCTCCGCCCTGGCATCTGTTGAGCGCGCGCGCCTCCGACAGCGACGATCCAAAGGCCAAACAAACTCACCGCCGCAGCGCAATACCGCTTCATGGACATCCAACATCCTCCTGCCCGCCGGGCACAAGGCCGTCGAGTCTCCCTACAGCGAACGACGCTACGCTATGGCTCGTCCAGGCACCTACACGTACTAAGACGCGCTCTGCGACCTAAGCGCGTCACCTTCCTATGACACGTCCGTCATTGAGGAAAGAATGCGGCCGTTACGACCGGCCGTCGCCGCCCTGCAGTGCCGTCAGCGAGCCCCACCTGCCATTGCCGCCGCCCCCGCACCCACCGCAGCATTCACCTTCAACGCCATCCGCGGGAACAGAAAGCTTCCACCCGCATCGTCAATCACGTTCACCTGGCAGATGTACGTACCCGGCTTCAACTGTGCCAGCGGCACATCGAACTGAAACGCCACCCCATCGTGTTGCGGATCATTGATCGCATCCGCCGTCACCAGCGGCGTTTCGTACACCTTCTTCCCGTTGTCCAGGAACTCGATACTCGTCAGCACCTTCACCGGCCCACCCACTCGCCGCCCCAGCCCCGGCGAGACCGCCGGTTCAGCTCCACGCTTCTCCTTCGTCGGGTCATACACCTCGTACAGAAAATACAGGTGCTGGTCCTGGCGAAACACGTGCGCAATATTCGGCACCCACTCCAGCCCATCTCGCACCAGCGGGCTCGCCGCATTCTTATCCGTATTCGGAGTCCGCTGGCTCGCCAGCACCACCGAGCTAAGCTTCAGCGCAGACTTCTTCAAATCCGGAACCTGGATATCCGTCTCGAAGCTCCCCATGTTGCCCGTCTGATTCTCGCGCACCACAAACTTCAGGTGATGCCTCCCCGGAGCCAGCGTAAACCCAGTCGAGTACTGAATATTCTTGTGCTTCACCTGCTGCGACGCATCCACCGCCAGCTTCACCGTCTCGCGCACATTCCCCACCACAATCCCCTGCGCGTCCTTCACCTGCCCCACAATGTCGAGCGTCGCCTTGTCGCGGTCTCCACCCACCACAAACGGAATCTGCGAACCCGGAACAATCAGACTCACCGGAATAAAATACGAGTTCTCGCTCTCTCTAAAGAACAGCGCCTCGAGATAAACCGCCACATCCGTCGCCGGAGAATCACTGCGCATCTGCTCCGCCAGCGCCAGTTCGCGGTCCTCCGTCCTCTGGTGCTGGAAGTCCGCCGGAGCATAATATCCCGGTCTGTATTCGATCCTTACATCGTTCCGGGCCACCTTGATCGTCAAGTGCCGAAACGATCCATCGCGCTTCTGGTTCGTCGATCGAAACCCAAGAATGTAATAAGCCTCCGTGTCATGCTGCACCTGTTGAAACGCCGGAGCAAAATCATTCGAGTCGAAGAACGCCTTTCCCCCCGTATCCGTACTCAGCGTGCTCAGCGTCTCCTGCGATCCAAAGTTCGCACTCAACTGCGCCGTCGCCGCCGATCCGCTATACGCCGAATTCCCCCGCAAGCTCCCCTTGCTCGCATCTCCCACCGGCGGCAGGGCCTGCAGCCCACGAGCGTCCACGCTATAAATCGCAAGATTCGCCTTAGCCGCCTCATTCGTAGCAGCCCGCAAACTAGCCTGGTTCTCAATCCCGTTGCGTGTGATGCCGCCGGAAAAATACAGCATCGACTTCCGCTGATCCACGCGTTCCAGGCTCTTCGAAATCGCCCGAATCGCCAGCAGTTCGCGGTCCGTATTCAAGCTGTTGTACTCCGAATCGTCAGCCGCGAACGCAGTCGTATCGTCGCTCGTTCCATCGGTCGAGCCCGTTGTCCCGTTCGCAAAGCCCGTCGTATCCGTGCCGTTATACTTCGCCAGTCCCCGCAGCAGCGCCGCCTTGTCCGAAGTAAAATCCTGGTCCATCGTCAAGCCCGTCGACATACTCACCAGCGCCACCAAATCCGCCGGCTGCATCTGCTTGTTCACGTAATCGTCCGCCGCATCCACCGCGCGATCGATGTCCTCATCCTGCATCGAGCTCAGATCAAAAAAAATCACAATCAGCCGATGATCCTTCAGCGCCTTCGGGTCCGCCGCAAAATTTCTCTCCAGCAAATCCGCAACTGAAGCCCTTCCCCCCGCCGTCGTCTTCTCCGCCAGCACCGCCGCCTCGTCCACATTCTGATAATCAAAAC
>DATCDL010000447.1:0-8676 GCA_036510715.1 Acidobacteriaceae bacterium | reverse complement strand
TGGAGTCGGTGAAGGAAGCCTGCCCCCTGGGACGCCTTGGGACACCTGAAGAAGCCGCCGGCGCCGTCCTGTTCTTCTGTTCTCCGCTGTCGGACTACGTTACCGGCGAGGTCTTGATCTGTGGTGGTGGGATGCATTTTTAGCAGCAGCCTGCTTCCAGGAACATGTCGACCACGGATCAGCCCTGGGCCGGATGATGAATGCGCCTTGGAGTTGTCGGTGCGCTGGTACACCGACTGCGTGATGGCTTAGGCGGTATAGTTAGGTGTGCCCGATTACATTGGGACTTGCGATTCGGATCACCCTGCTCTAGACGAGCCCCCTCCCTGACGCCTCTCTTGCCAATGTAATCCGGCATATGGGAGGAACTAAGTTGATGAACCGGGAAGTTGTGGTTTTGAGTGCGGTCCGCACGGCAGTTGGCAAGTACGGCGGTGCGTTGAAAGAAATACCCCCCACCGAGTTGGCAGCGGCGGTCACACGCGAGTCTGTGCGACGTTCGGGACTTGCTCCAAACGATATCGGCGCTTGTGTCTTCGGTAATGTCATCCACACCGACGCAAAGGATATGTATCTTGCGCGCGTCGCGGCAATCAACGGGGGGCTGCCGGTTGAGACTTCAGCCCTGTCGGTCAATCGCCTTTGCGGCAGCGGCCTGTCGGCTATTCTTGCCGCGGCGCAGATCATTGTTCATGGTGATGTTGCGGCAGCCGTGGCTGGTGGCGCGGAATCCATGAGTCGAGCGCCATACTGGCTTCCCAGCATGAGATGGGGAGCGCGCCTGAACGATACCACCGCCGTGGACGCGCTGGTAGGGGCGCTTACTGATCCATTCGAGGGTGTTCACATGGGTGTGACCGCCGAGAATGTTGCGCGCAAGTGGAAAATAACCCGCGAAGCCCAGGATGAGTTGGCGGCCGAGAGCCACCGACGCGCTCTGGACGCGATCCAAAGCGGAAGATTCACGGAGCAGATCGTGCCTATCGAAATCAAGATAAAGGGCGGCACGAAGCAGTTTGCCACGGACGAATCGCCTCGGGCGGATGCAACACTCGAGAACCTTGCGAAGCTAAAACCAGTGTTTGATAAGAACGGTACAGTAACGGCTGGCAACTCCTCCAGCATTAACGACGGTGCCGCAGCTTTGGTTCTGATGGATCGTCAAGCGGCAGAAGAGCGCGGTCTGAAACCGATGGCGAAACTGATCGACTACGCCGTAGCCGGGGTAGAACCTGCTTACATGGGCATCGGGCCCATTGCGGCGGTCAGGCAGGTCTTCAAGCGAACCGGACTGACCGCCGATCAGATCGACGTTTTCGAAGTGAACGAAGCCTTTGCCGCGCAAGCGCTGGCAGTCGTTTGCGACCTGGGCTTCCCGTCCGCAAAAACCAATCCCAATGGGAGCGGAATTTCGTTGGGACATCCGCTGGGAGCGACGGGCGCGATTGTGACCGTAAAAGCGCTCCATGAACTTCGCCGCATCGGCGGCCGCTACGCCCTGGTTACCATGTGCATCGGCGGAGGACAAGGCATCGCCGCCATCTTTGAGGCACTCAACTAGAAATAGAAGTGCGTATCAATCAGGCAAACTTAACGAACAATGGCCGGCAGTCCGAAAGTGGACTGCCGGCCGTTGTCAATTGGAGCGGGGTGCCAGCCATTGCTCGATGTGCGGCCAGGTGCGTTTGTGTGCGGCATTACCGGCCATAATGCCGATGTGGCCTCCATGGACGCGATAAACTTCCTTGTCGCGACTGCCCACTTTGGCCAGGACGGTCTCCGACTGGCAGGGCGGGGTGATGTGATCGCCCTCGGCAATGACAGTCAACAGATTCGCACGCAGATGCCTCAAATCGACTCGTTCGCCACGGATTACAAGTTCGCCCGTCATCAATCGATTGTTGCGATACAAATCTACGATGAGTTGCCGGAAGGCGCCTCCAGCCATGGGAATATTGTCGCTGACCCAGGTGTTCATCGCGTGCCAGCTCTCAACGATCTGAGGATTATCGAGATTGTCCCAGAGCTTGAGATAGTTCCCGATGTAGTTCTCGACTGGCTTCAACGCCTTGGCGCCGTAGTCGATCATTTCCGGTGGCATGTTGCCAAACGTTGCGAGTACCTTGTCAACATCGAAGTACTTCTCATCAGTCATGCGGCCGAAAGTCAATTTCTCTTTTTGTGAGAAGTCGAGCGGTGCGGTCAGCAGAATCAGGTTACGCAGACCGTCGTCGGGCCTCAGGGCAGCGTAAATTGTCGTCAGAATCGCGCCGATGCACCATCCAAGAACACTTACTTCCTCAACATCCGACAGAGCTTTGATCTTGCGAATTGCCCTGGGCATGTACTCCAGCGCGTAGTCGTCCAACTTCAGATGCTTGTCCTCAGGACCTGGAACACCCCAGTCCAACAAGTACACATCGTAGCCTTGGCCGACAAGGTACTCGACAAAACTATGACCAGGCCGAAGGTCGAAAATGTGGGGCCGGTTCATCAGCGCAAAGATCAACAACAGGGGAATGCGGTGGCGGTCCTTTTCGGGGACAGCGGGAATGTAGCGGTAGAGTTTGGCCTTATTCAGCGCCCATACCAATTCCTTGGGCGTCTGGGCGATAGGTGCCTTCGAGGTCATCACCCTGGTGACGGTCTTCAACCGCTCTTCAAGAATAGCGAACTGGTCCATTGCATCCGGTGCCTGTACCATGGTCTACCCTGTTACCTTTCTCGTGTTGCGTCGCACTGGCTTCGCGGTCGTGGTCCGCTTTGAAGTTCCAACGGCCCGGAGCGCTGTCTGCTTCTTTTGTGTGGTCTTCCTGGCAGCCTTTGGCACCCTCGCTTCCGCGGAGGTAGCCGGCTTCCGGAGGGCGAGGAGCTTTTCGATCCGATCCAGTTTGGCATCCAGGTTATCCAGCAGCAGTTCAACATTCGTAAATCGCCCCGCGAGGCCCATAAAATCGGCGCTCGTGGGTATATTGAGCTGTTGGAGCATTGTCAACATCGCCTTTTCTGTTGGCTCCTTAAACGGAGCAGCAACCGCCAGAAATCCATCCAAAGCCGCACCGGATGCCTTTGCATAGCCTTCGCTGTTGACCGTTTCGATCAGGTTCTTCGACCAGATTTCCAGATAGGCGTCCCGCATTTCGCGGAATGTCTCTGTCGGATCCAGCTGTTTCGTGGCTTCCGCCTCTGCTTCACTCATCAAATTCCTCCACTCAATGCATCGAGCCTATACCCAAGAGGAGCACCGGAGCAGTAGCCACGTTTCTGTGGATACTGCTCCGGACTGCTTTCAGGTGAGCAACTGTCAAATCAAAGGGTTTACGCGCTCCGCTTAGCGAAGTTCAGAATGTTCTTCTGACTCTCAACGAGGGTATCGAATCCGTGCTGCATCGAATCAGCAGCTGCCTCGACCGGAGTTCCGGCCACGCCAGACTGCTTCTTGAATGTGTCGATAACCGTCTTGGTCTGCGCTGCCGAGAACTCAATTGCGTTCTTCTGTGCCACGGCTGCGCGTTCTACGGTTTCTTGTACAAACGTTGTTACGGCATCGGTTGCGCTCGCAACCGAGTTGATCCGTTCATTGGTAAGCGCGGTCAGTGTCTGGCTCTGTTCCAGAGCGAGGTCGATGGCTCCCTTTTGCAGGTCGACAAATTGCCCAAAGGCGTTCGCGACCAGGTCGAGAACACTGGGTACAGGAGTTCCCGGTACGATCTGGGCAATCTTTTTCCAGGCGCCAATGAGATCGGTGTTCTGTTGCAGGGCAAGATCGAGGCCATTCTTCTGCGCTTCGGCGAGACGCTCCACATTCTTTGTGTATACAGCTGTGATGGTTTCCACTACCTCTGTCTGCTTATCTTCTACGCTGGTGACTTTACGGGCCATATATTTCTCCTAAGGAGCTTTATGCTGCGCTCTATGCTGCAATGCAGCATGAACTGATACTACTCCGTTCTGAAGGCATGTCAAGGGGTAAGATAGGAAAATATATGGAGACTAAAGCTGTTCTCATCAAGAAGTACGAAAACCGGCGTCTTTACGATACGACCAACAGCCGCTATGTGAACCTCGATGAGGTGGCCCAAATGCTGCAGCGCGGCGAGGATGTAAAGGTGGTCGACGCCGCGACCGGCGAAGACATTACGCGTCTGATCTTGACCCAGATCATCGTTGAGGATGCCAAGACAACGGATTCCAACTTCCCGATGGACGTCCTGCGACAGATGGTCATTGCGTCGGGGAAGGCGGGTCAGGAGGGCACCCTGAAGTACATGAAGTCAATCCTCGACTTTTACCAGGATACGTACCGCGTGATGACCCCGCCGGTGAATCCGTTCGACTTCATGTCGGGACAAGTTGCCGGTCACCGTGGTGGCGCGGCTTCCACTCGCACGACTGCGGCCGATCGCGCCCCGGAAAACCCCCGCACCCCGCCCGTGGTACCCGCGGACGCCGAGGAAGTTACGGAAATGAAGCGGCGCCTGGCAGAGCTTGAAGATGTTGTCTCCCGCATCGCTCCAAAGCCGCCCCCCCGCAAGAAGAAAGCTCGCAAGCCGGTCAAGTGAACCGGACAAATTCGACAGGTTCTGCCTGTCTGCAGGCAAGTTGAGAGCAACGAGAGAGCCGACTGGTGGATCATTCATGCACACCGAGGCTATCGAGATTTCCGGGCACATCGTAGTAGTTGAAGTACCCCTGTACAAATGATCTGAGCCACGTGCCGGTCTGAGGCACGGGATGATGCATGCACATCCTAAGAGCATTTGCCCTATAGGTGTAGTTCATAGCCTAAGCGGACAAATACAGGGGTCAGTCCGCTACCACTCCACGCGCACCGGCGATTCCTCCGGCAGCGACGGCTGGGACGCTGAAAGCATCGACGATCTGCGACACGAGAGTTACAGGCCAACCATTTGACGTTCCGCGTCACCTTCATGGAAGGCTCCCCGGTGACCCCCGCCTCCATACCCTGGACAACGATCACATCCGCAACCGCTGCCGCGACCGTCCTAGCTTCGGTGACCGTCGTCGCCGTGGTAAACCAAAGGATTCCGTGGGTTTTTTAGTTCCGAGACAAAGGCTGGGCCAAAGCACCAACGTTGTTCGCAAGGTTGATGCCGCATTGATTGCACAATCCCGACGTGACCCACCGGTTCTCCATACCGGCAGCGAACAAGGCGGTGACGAGCCTCCTCGGGTCTCCTAAGTCGCTCCATCCGATATCGCCGAGACTGGCGACACAGAGGTGCTCCGTACTTGCCGACAATACCAATCTCGAGAAATCGGCTACGGGAAGCCTGTCGTATACAGGCCGCATCCGGTCGGCTTCCATCTCCGGACCATTCAGTGTCAGGATCGATTCGAACTCGCGATAGATGGCCGGAGCCGATTGCTCAATCATTTTCAAGAATGCGCTGGCACGGCCGACCATGACGAACGTATTCCAAAGGCAGCCTCGATCTAACAGGCTCTCTGCTACTTGATATGAGGGCTTTTCCCAAAAGCACTTTACATGCTTTAGTTCGTGACCTAAGGGGCTGGCAACTGTTGTATCCGGCTCAATCCAGCCATATTCCGTCTCGGGGCGATTGGCCGCCGCGCCCAGGAGAATCACGTCCTGGACATCGAACTCCGCAAGTTCGAAGCCGGATGCGATTCCCGCCATAAACTTATCTTCCCGCAAGTAATGGTGATCCGATGGGAAGAATGCAACCACGGCATCCTTATCGAGTCGGATGATGCGCAGCAAACTCCACAGGATAGCGGGTAGCGTCCCCCGATTACTCGGCTGAATGACCATTTGAACCGGTGAAACCTTCGCAAGCTTTTCCCTGTAGAACGGTTCGTGTGCTTCATTCAGCACGAAAAGTGTACGGTAAGGATCCACGCTGTCTGCGATCCTGAGCCGAGTTTGGGCGAGAAGCGTCTTTCCGTCCAGCAGCGGGCAAAATTGCTTTGGCCGATCATCGCTCGATACAAGATTTGTCAAGGACTTGAGGCGAGTCCCGTCGCCTCCTGCTAGAATCACGCCCCAATGGTGCTCCCCGCTTCGACTCCCAGGCATTTCTAGCCTCCTTTGAGAAGTCCACGGCACTCTTCAGCGAATTCAAGCTGGTGTCACGAATCAACTTCCGTTTTCATTCTGGGCGTGGACTGAGAAGAGATGCAATAGGTCGCGTGTCATGTGATGTGGGACATCTGTCATCTGCGCACAGGGATGAACCCTTCTATGCTGTGACCGGGAGCACTGGATTGGTTTGTGAAGTCCAGGCGCCTCGACTGGAGCGGCGGCGAGGTTCCGATAGTGGGAGATTAAACGGATGGCACAACATAACTTCAAAGTTGGAGATCACGTTGAATGGAATTCCGAAGCAGGGCTGGTCCAGGGGACGATCAAGAAGAAACATACCTCCGAAATCGAATTCAAGGGGTACACCGTTCACGCTTCGAAGGAGGAGCCGCAGTATTTGATCAAAAGCGACAAGACGGATCACCTGGCCATGCATAAGGGATCGGCTCTCAAGCTGATAGCAAAAGGCAAACCGTGACCCGAATTTGCCGCACCTGCAGGGGTGCGGTGATGCGAGTAGGAAAGTCGCCGCGTTAGGTGAAAGAAGCACGTCCTATCTCGCCGCGCGCATCGAGGCGCGCCAATAGCAGGTGGTAATAGAGCATTCCACGCTGTGCACCTAGTTCAGCGAGAACCCGGCCGACATCCACTGCCGCGGCGCCCGCGACGAAGGCCAGATTGCGAGCTACACTCGAGTCGTTCATCGGGAAGACGTCGAGGCGTCCTAATCCGCGTAACAAGATGACAGTAGCGGTCCAGGGCCCGATTCCTTTGATCCCACAGAGTATCTCCGAGGCGTCCGCGCTCGGGCGCTCTTCCAGCATGGCCTCATCGAGCTCGCCGGATAAGAGCGCGTCTGCCACCCTCCGCAATGTGGCAAGCTTATTCGCGCTCAGGCCTGCCGCACGCAGTATGTCGTCGTCCGCGACGCGTAAGCGTTCGGCACTGGGAAACGCATGCAGCTCGATGTCTCCGTATTTGACGGGCACACCGAGCGCCATAATCATGCGCGTCGCAATCGAGCTTGCAGCACTGAGACTGACTTGCTGAAAGACGATTGCGTTTACGCAGGCTTCCCATAACGTTGGGTAGCGGGGAGGTTTTAGACCGCGCATGCGAACTGCCAGCGGCCACAGCCATGGAATACCCTTGGCGGAACGATAGAAGGGTGAGAGTTTCCGCTCGACTCCGAGAATCCGGCGCACTACAGCGCCCGCCCGAAGGCGCTCAGCGGAGCCGTCGCACCCTTCGAGGGTAACGGTAAGCGTGGTGGGAAGCACTTGTGCGACGCGCACGAGAACAGGATTTCGAAAGCCGTCAAGCACGCGGAGATATTCGCCTTTGCTTGTGAGCACGTCGACGGTATTCGTCGACAACCTCCGCAGTGCGCTCACGGTAAGGTCGAGCCGATACGGCGTGACGACGTCTATTTCATGCCGAACGTTGGAAGCAACGGGCTTCGCGGTAGACCGCGTCATTGAAATAACCTCCAGGACTGCAGGCGTGCCGGTGTTACGGACACGCAGTTGTTTTCGGCTCTTTGCGGTGACTCTCGCTCGGTCCACCGGCTTGCTCGAACGGAGGCAGCCTCACGGGTTTGCATCGCGGAGGATTGGCGTTGGCAACGCCGGATAAGTCACCTGCGTCCCCTTCACTTGAGCCCAGGGATGCAGGCTGAACGGCGTGATCTTCGTCACGCTTGTAATCTCCCGCACATCAAAACCGCGCACGAGCAACGCGTCGGCTATGAGTGAGCGATGGCATCGCCACGGTACAGCCTCCGCGCACATGATCGCAACCTGCTGCAGGCGAGCTATTGCGATCAACTCGTTCAATTGCCGTGAGAATTCGTCTGTCTGCATATAGTCGGCGTATCCCCGGAAGCTCAGATTGCGCCACCCCACACTCCTCGTTGAACCTCTTAGCGGGTGCCTGAAGCCGCCAAGTCCGGGCATGTGGATGTAGTGGATGTGATCGCACTCGAGTGCAGCACTCAGTTCGGTAAGGTTGAACTGCGGATTATGCCGCGATCGCGGTACCGTGCGGACGTCGATCAGAAGCTCGACTTCGTACGTCTTAAGCATATCGATGAAGGCTGCGATCGGTCTCGTAGAGTGGCCGATGGTATATACCCGTAAAGACGGTGACGTCTCGTCGTGCTTTTGGGTCGCCATTTCCATTTCGCATTCGTCCGCTGACGATTGGATGCTTCTTTGCGGCCTGGGGTGCTGGCTCGCCTTCCTGCGCGCGGAGTGCTCTCAACGCGAGCGAGAATTTTACTGCGACGTGAAGCAATGCGCTGCGTACCCAGTCGTCGACCTCTGCGCGTTGGGAGCCGAGGCGCTATTGCGAATCAACGGAGGCACACTACGTGTACGCCGGGTCTGGGCTTTCGGTCTGTAATCCCAGATCTGCAAACGCTTGTTGTGCCCGGGCTGTATCGAACTTGCCCTCTCGCGCTAATTTGGACAGGGTAGTCGCGACAATCGATTCCGCATTGACCTCAAAGTGGTGAGGGAGGTGTTCGCGGTTGTCGCTGCGGCCAAATCCATCGGTTCCAAGTGCAACGAGCCGCGCGGACAGCCCGGGCGAAAGTTGATCGGCCATCC
>DATCDL010000446.1:0-2353 GCA_036510715.1 Acidobacteriaceae bacterium | reverse complement strand
ATGTAGACAGGAGATTTGGCAATGAATGCAGCCAATGTGCAGATCGGCGACTGGCTCGGACTGCGGCCGCCGGCCACCGAGACGGAAATCCTGCGCATCGTCGAAGGGCAACTCGCTCCGACAGTCATCAAGCGGCTGATTGCTCTTGGCCTCCACCAGACGGAGATCGACGCGGTCATTATCCCTCGGCGAACGCTTCAGCATCGCCGGTCCCGCCGCGAAAAGCTGACGGTAGAAGAATCCGATCGTGTGCTGCGTGCCATCCGCGTGCTGTCGCTGGCGGAATCCGTTTATGGAAGCCGCGAGCCCGCTCTGGCTTGGCTTCGCAAGCCCCACGCGCGACTCAATGGACGAGCGCCGCTATCGCTGCTGAATACGGATACGGGTAGTCGGATTGTGGAAGAACTGCTGATTCAGGTCGATGAGGGCATGTTCGTCTAAATGGTCTTGTGGAGGATCAGCCGTCATCGCGACTTGGCCGGGCTGGGCGGCCTGAAAGCGCCGGGGCGCTGGCATTACGCGGGCCAGCCGGTTGTTTATCTGGCAGAGAGTCCTGCTTCCGCGCTGCTGGAAGTATGCGTCCATACCAGCGCGAATGACGTGCCACCGGAATTCACACTGCTCAAAATTGAGGGTCCCGCTACAGAGTTTCCCGTCACCAAACTGGGTGATCTGCCAAAGAATTGGCGTACAGATCAGGAATCAACTGGAAATTTAGGGACCGCATGGCTGCGAAAGAATAATTCTGTCCTGTTACAGGTTCCCAGCGCCATTGTGCCTGAGACGGCGAATTTTCTCTTCAATCCGTCGCATCCCGACGCTCGAAATTTTCGTGTCGCAGGTATTTTCGCCTATCCGTTTGATGTTCGGCTTAAGCTGTAGACGACGCATCCAACCAGGTTTAAAGCGGGGGCCCGAAAGAGAATACCCCCGTCTCGCTCTTGAGACGTTGGATGTCGGTTTCGATCCAGGAACCACCTGAAAATTAGATGTCCAAATTCTTTACGTCCAGCGCGTTGTCTTCGATGAATTTGCGGCGTGCCTCAACATCTTCGCCCATTAAGGTGGAGAAGATTTGCTCCGATTCGGCCAAGTCCTCGAGCTTTACTTGTAGCAGTGTGCGGCGTTCGGGGTCCATGGTGGTTTCCCATAGCTGTGCGTCACTCATCTCACCGAGACCCTTGTAGCGCTGGACCTGATAATCCTTGCGTCCCTGTTCGATGACATACTCGAAAAGCTCGCGCGGCGACTGCTTCTCGACCGGGTCCTGTGGGCCTTTTACGGAGCGTTTCGCTGGATGTTTGGCGGTTGGGGCTGCAATGGCTTCGTCCGCCGCTTCGCCGATCGTTTCTGTTTCGGCCTCGGCTTCTTCGGCTGCGGCAGTCTTCTTCGCGTACTCGATGAGGAACGGCCCTTCGAGTTGATCTTTGATCTGGGTGTACTTCGACATCATCTGCCGGTACTCGGGAGATGTGGCGAGGGTCCAGTCGATGCGGCGCTCCGCTCCCTGCGCATCGGTAAAGCGCAGCGAGAAAGTCTGATGTTCCTCGTCGTAAACCGGCTCGCCGACGGCTTTGAACTGGTACTTCGTCGTCAGGCCCTTCAGAGCTTTCTGCAGCTTCACGATCTTCTGCGGCGGTGCATCCGGCGTGCCTTCAAAATCTGTTCGCTTCAACAATTCCAGCTTCGCCAGGAGGCTGGTCACTTCTTCATTGCGCAACCGTTTGTCCACCTTGTCGAAGAAGCCCAGATACTCATTCAGCTGGCCCATGAAGCGGGTCAAAGCCGCGCCTTCGAGCCGGCTGGCTCCCGCGCCGTAGCGCACAACCATGCCATCGGAAGCGCGCTTGACCATCACGTTCACGAACTCGCGATCGTCTTTGATGTACTGCTCAAACTTGCCTTTCTTGATGCGATAAAGCGGAGGCTGCGCGATGTAAACGTGCCCGCGTTTGATCAGCTCCATCATGTGGCGGAAAAAGAAAGTCAGCAGCAGGGTGCGGATATGCGAGCCGTCCACGTCGGCATCGGTCATCAGGATCAGCTTGCCGTAGCGGAGCTTGCTGGCGTCAAAGTCATCCTTGCCAATGCCGCAGCCGAGCGCCGTAATCATCGCGCGGATTTCCTCATGCCCCAGCATCTTGTCGTAGCGGGCCTTTTCCACGTTCAAAATTTTTCCCTTAAGGGGGAGAATCGCCTGGTAGCGGCGATCACGTCCCTGTTTCGCGGTTCCGCCGGCGGATTCGCCCTCAACCAGATACAGCTCACAGCGCTCCGGTCGGCGTTCACTGCAGTCGGCCAGCTTGCCGGGCAAGCCACCGCCATCGAGCGCGCCTTTGCGACGGGTCAGGTC
>DATCDL010000445.1:0-4701 GCA_036510715.1 Acidobacteriaceae bacterium | reverse complement strand
CAGCGCCTCCACCCTGGGCGTCGCCATCTCCGCCGCGCTCCTTGCCCTCTTCGGCGAACAGCTCAACCGCAAGCGCACCATCGTCGCCTGCATGGTCGCGCTCGCCCTCTGCACGCTCCTCACCTCCGCCGCAACCGGCCTCTACACCATTGCCATCGGACGCTTCCTCCAGGGCCTCGTCACGCCCGGCATCTTCATCATCACCATCGCGTACGTCACAGAGGAGTGGCCCGCCCTCCTCGTCCCACGTGTCATGAGCACGTACGTTGCCGGCACCGTCTTCGGAGGCTTCATGGGTCGTCTCCTCGGCGGCCTCATCGCAGAGCACTTCGGCTGGCGTTCCGTCTTCTTCGTTCTCGGCACTTTCGGCCTCTTCGGAGCAGCAGCCACGCACCACTTCCTACCCCACGCCCGAACCCACACCAAGCCCGCGCCTCACGCCTCGCGCTTCGCTCCGGCACTCGCCAACCTGCGCAACTCGCGTCTCCTCGCCACCTTTGCCATCGGCTTCTGCATGCTCTTCACGCTGGTCTCCGTCTTCAGCTTCATCACTTTCTATCTCAGCGCCGCGCCCTTCCATCTCTCTACCTCCGCCATCAGCTACCTGTTCGCCGTCTATCTCATCGGACTCTCCGCCACTCTCGCCGCAGGAACCGTCCTCGCCCGCGTCGGGCTTCGTCACGGTATGGTCGGCGCCGTTATCCTCTGCCTTACCGGAGTCGCCCTCACGCTCATCCACCTCCTCTCGATCATCGCTCTCGGCCTCGCCATCGCCAGCTCCGGAGTCTTCATCGCCCAGACCTGCGCCAACAGCTTCCTCCGCGACGCCGCTCCAGCCGGCAGCCGTGTCTCCGCCGCCGGCATGTACATCTGCAGCTACTACATCGGAGGAACCGTCGGAGGCCTGCTCCCCGGCATCGCATGGCGTCACGCCGGATGGCCCGGCTGCGCGGCCCTCACCGCCTCCTTCCTCGTCATCGCCGGCCTCACCGCCTACTTCGGCTGGCCCACCCAAACCACTCCCCCAGACCCCATCCCCCTCTAATCCCCCCGCCGCGTCGCTACTTCAAATCTTCCACCTTCGCCGGTAGTGCGTCATTTGGGAGGGAAGGAATTATGCTTTCGAAAAGCTGACTACTGGGATGGTCCACCGCTTGGTTCTCCACTTGAAAGTGGATGATCCTGTTGGCAGCTTGCTCAAGGCGGCCTATCAGTTTGCAGGTGCCTACCTTCATGGCGCGAGGACGATGAAGGTCTTGAACTTGGCAAAAGCAGAGCCGGTCGCTGGCGGCTTTGGCTTTGGCTTTGGAATGGATGCCAGAAGATAGGTCCGTGGAGACCAAATCGGGTATAACCCCGTCTTCAATCAGCACGCAAGAAAGGAAATTCTTGTTTAGGAGACCAGCTATGAATCGCTGCAAATCCATTCAGGTACTTCTCCTTTTGTCCATTCTGATGGTTGCCGGTGCCGGTACGCTTTGTGGGCAGGCAACCACTTCGCTGAACGGGCGGGTTACCGATTCCAGCGGCGCCGTGATACCAGCGCCAAGGTCACACTTCTCCTGCAGTCCACAGATGCCGCGCGCTACATCACGACCGATAGCAGCGGCCGCTATCAGTTCTCGCAACTGACCCCAGGACGTTACACTCTCAGCATTTCAGCTCCCGGCTTTGCAACCGCCGAGCGGACAAATATGGATCTGTTGGTGAGCCAGCCGGCCACCGTCAATATTGCTGTTGCACCCGCCACCGCGACTGAGAAGGTAACGGTCATTGCAGGAGGACAGACAACGCTGAACACCACCGATGCGACGCTCGGGAACGCCTTCGATCAAAACCAGGTGCAGTCCCTGTCGCTGGATCAGCGCAACGTTCCCGATCTACTGAGCCTGCAGCCCGGCGTCACTTTCATCGGTCGTTCCGACGACACCAGCGGTACCCTGGGAGTCGGCAACAATCCCACCGACTCGCGTGCAGGCTCGGTGAACGGGGGCCGCGGCGACCAGTCCAATATCACGCTGGACGGCATCGACGTCAACAACGGCTACGCCTTCACCAGCGTGCTGCGGACGACCCAGGATTCCGTCGCCGAATTTCGCGTCACCACCAGCAATCCCAACGCCGCGGAGGGACGCTCCTCCGGCGCTCAGGTTGCCCTGGTAACGCGCAGCGGCTCCAATGCGCTCCATGGTGCGGCGTATGAATACAACCGGTCGAATCTCCTCGAAGCCAATGATTTTTTAACAAGCAGCAGCAACTGGCGGCTGGACTCCCGAACCGTCCGGAGAGCCTAGTGCGCAACATCTTTGGCGCTGCCGTCGGCGACCCCGTTATCAAAAACAAGCTATTTTACTTTCTAAATTGTGAGGGCCGACGCGATTCTCAGGGCACCAGCGTCAATGCCGGCGTGGTCCCAACGCAAAGCTATCGCGACGGATTTCTGAAATACCGTTACGTCAACTCCACCGGTGGAGATTCCATCTACACCCTCAGTCCTTCAGACATTCAGAACATGGATCCCCAGGGAATTGGCAACGAAGCGGCTCTGCTGCAGGTGCTCAACAACTACCCTCAGGGCAACGATCCCACCCAGGGCGACGGACTCAACAGCATCGGCTACCGTTTTCCTTACACCATCCATCGCAAGTACGACACCTACATCGGCCGCATCGACTGGAACCCCGGTTCCGCATGCATACGTTCTTCTGGCGCGGCAACCTGCAGAACGACCGCGAGCCTTCGACGCCCGCATTCCCGGGCCAGCCTGCGCAAACCACGATGCTGACCAACAATAAGGGATTTGCTGCGGGCTACACCTGGCTGATCCGTAATGACATGGTCAACGGTCTGCGCTACGGCCTCACAGGGCAGGGCGTGGACAGCGCAGGCGCCGCAGATCAAGCCATCATTTATTTCGGGCTGCTGGCGCAGCCGACCTCGGCGAAGTATTCGACTTCGTTCATCATTCCGGTGCAGAACCTGGTGGACAACCTGTCCTGGACCAAACACAACCACAACTTCTCGTTCGGTGCCGACGTCCGCTTCATTGATGACCAGCGCAGCAGTAACGCGCAGTCTTTCCTCGACGGCCAAATGAATCAGGGCTGGCTAACGCGCAGTTCTACCATCGCCAACAGCAACGGTCCATTCGATCCTGAGGTGTATGGCTATCCTGCGGTGGACTTTGCAAATTACGGTAACGAATACAACTCGGCTCTCATGAATATCGTCGTCACCATCTCTGAGGGAGACGCGGTGTATAACTACACGAAGACCGGCAGCACGCTTGCTGTCGGAGCTCCACTCAAGCGCGAATATCGTTGGAACGAGTACGAGTTTTATGCGCAGGACACCTGGAGGGCCAGCAAGGCACTTACGCTCACCTACGGTTTGCGCTACTCCTATCTGCAGGCGCCGGCGGAGACCAGCGGTACCCAGGTCGGAACCTGTCAGGTGTCCGGCAATTCGTGCAACCCGTATTTGCTGCAGCAGTACGTGGACAGCAGCGCAGCCCAGGCCGCAAGCGGAGGCGCTGCGAACAACGCCGGGGAAGTTGGCTTCAATCTGAACGGCCGTTACAACAATGCACCGGATTTCTGGACACCGGATAAGCATGACCTCGCTCCTCGGCTGGCGATTGCCTTTTCTCCCGCGCCGGCAGGAGGCTTCTGGCAAAAGATCTTCGGCTACCAACAGAGCAGCATTCGCGCTGGGTACTCGCTCGTTTACGATCACTTCGGCGCGGCCATCGTGCAGAACTTTGACACCACGGGCTCCTATGGGCTTTCCTCGCATCTGTCGAATGCTCCAGGCTCGGTGCCCATTGAAGACGCTCCCCGCTTCACTTCCATCAACGCCGTTCCCCAGTCGCTTCTTCCTTCCGCCCCTGCGGGCGGATTTCCCGCTATACCTGCTGCAACCGGCAACGGCAGCTTTGCCATCAGTTGGGGCCTTGATTCGGCTATCAAGACGCCGTATTCGCATTTGTTCGACTTGTCCATCAGCCGCCAACTGCCCAACGGCGCGTCCCTGGAGGTCTCCTGGGTTGGCCGTTACGCGCATCATCTGTTAGCCCAGGAAGACGTCGCCATGCCCATTAATTTAACTGTGGGTGGGACCACGTACTTCACTGCCGCCGCACAACTGGCGAAGATGGCGCGAGCCAATGTTCCAGTTACTTCGGTTGCGGCGGTTCCCTACTGGGAACAACAGTTCGGCGCCCTCGGCGGCCAGGACATTGGCATGGGATATGGACCACTGACTGCCACGCAGAACGTCTATGCCCTCTTCCTCAGTAATTTGTATAACGAGACGTATGCGCTCTATCAGCTGGATACTCCGGGCTCGTTACCCAACAGCAATATCGGCGCCGCTGTAGATTACCCGGCCTTCCGCTACTATCATGACCAGTATTCCGCGCTCTACGCCTGGCGGTCCGTAGGCTACTCCAACTTCAACGCGCTCGAGGTGGTATACCGCCAGCACTTCGGTGGCCTCCAGGCCGACTTCAACTACACCTACGGCAAATCCCTGGATATCACTTCCCAGGCCGAGCGCCTCGGAAATTCGGCGGGCACCAATTATGCGCAGATCATGAACACCTGGGATCCCAGGCAGCTTTACGGCCCCTCAGACTTCGATGTGCGCCACCAGCTCAACTCAAACTTCGTATTGAACCTTCCTTTTGGAAAGGGAAAGAAG
>DATCDL010000444.1:0-5992 GCA_036510715.1 Acidobacteriaceae bacterium | reverse complement strand
GGGAAGCTGCATATTCCGTCGTCTGGTGCGGAGAAACTGGCCGAGCGTTTGAGTGGGCAGGAGTTGACGGCGCGGGAGTTGAGCGTGCTGGAGAGGATCGTTGCCGGAAGGGCGAATAAGGAGATCTCGGCGGATCTTTTTATTTCGGAAGCAACGGTGAAGACGCACATTAATAGCCTGCTGGGAAAGCTGGGCGTGGCGGATCGAACCCATGCAGCAACGGTCGCAATCCAGCGCGGACTGGTGAGTCACCGGTGATGACGATGCGGATGCGAGGGTTGTGTTTGGCGATGGCGTGCCTGCTGCCGATGGCGGGAACGGTGAGCGCGCAGAAGAGTGGGCAAGGCCGGCACGAGTGGCGCGCTGCGACTCCGGCTGAATTGGCGGCAGTGCTTCCGGCGCGGGCTCCGGTGGAGAAAGAGCGCATCGAAACCGAGATGCGTACAGCGACCGGGGTGATCGACAGCCGTGGGAAGGTCGTGGCTGCGGTGGTGCTGATCACCGCTGGATATGCGGCGAATGGTAAGTACTCTCATTATCTGCTGGTGCAGAGCCCGGTGCGGATTGGAGCCAACATTCTGCTTCCGGCGGGGAACTACGCGATTGGGTGGACCAGAGCACCGGACGGATTGGCAGTGCATATTTACGAGGCGGAGACAGGGGTTGAGCGCGGCACCATCATCGCGCATCCGCTCACGCAAGCGCTGCCGATCGTTTCGGTAAAGATCTGGCCGCCAGCGGAACACGGCATTATTCAGATTGGGCGGTTTGCGCTGCCTTACACGCTGGACTAGTAAGAGGCGCTGTGATGAGCGGGGCATCACCTCCTCAGACAGTGGGCTTGGGATTGTAAGACAATCGTTTGACTAGAGTGTAAATGCAGTGTGATACTTCGGAGCTATGTTCGATATGACGAAGTGGCTCGCTGTGTCTACTCGTGGAATGTTGTTCAAGCTCGGTGCGAAAACGCGTTGCGCTTACGGTTCGGGTGGGCTGGTCCTGATCTTCGCGACTCTCGTGCTTACCGGATGCGGTGGGAGCAATTCTTCTGGCACGAGCACGCCGCCGCCACCGACATTGCCGACTGCTGCGACACCCACGTTCTCTCCAGCGCCCGGCACATTTGCTGCAGGGCAGTCGGTCACTCTTGCGGATGCCACGAATGGAGCAACGATCTACTACACCACGGACGGCACGACGCCGACCACTTCGTCGAGTACCTATACATCTGCGATTCCGTTTGCAGTCGATATGACGATTGAGGCTCTTGGGATGGCTAGTGGATACACGGCAAGCACGGTTGCGCAGGGAGTGTTCAGAGTGGCGGGACCCTCTGTCAGTGTGGTGTTGAGTACCCATGATGAAACGCAATTAATGGCTGCGCAGGCGGCTACGCTCTTTACCGATACTACGGCCGGGACGAACAATATTCTTGTCGATGAGGGGCAGGCGTATCAGACGATTGAAGGATTTGGTGCGGCATTCACGGACTCGGCAGCGTACCTGCTGGGGCAAGTCGTTCCCTCGGCAAATCAGGCCGGTGTGCTGAATGATTTATTTACGCGCAACGGAAATGGAATCGGGCTTAGCTTCATGCGTGTCCCGATTGGCGCAACGGATATTGCGCGATCGGTGTACTCCTTCGACGATATGGTCGCGGGTACAGATCCAACACTTGCAAACTTCTCGATCGCGCATGATCAGGTCTATATTTTGCCGCTGATCGTGCAGGCGAAGACACTTAATCCGCAGATGAAGTTGCTGGCTAGTCCGTGGAGCGCGCCGGGATGGATGAAGTCCACGGCATCGATGAACTCGGGCACGCTTCTTCCTGCGGACTACGGTGTCTTTGCGGACTACCTGGTGAAGTATCTCCAAGCCTATAAAGCTGGTGGAGTCACGTACGACTATCTGACGATTGAGAATGAGCCGCTGAATCAAACCACCGCCTATCCGAGCATGTATATGGATGCGCCAACGGAGCTCACAGAGTTGCGTGACCGTGTGTTGCCCAAGCTGGGAGCGGCCAATCTGACTACACGATTGTTGGTCTACGACCATAACTGGGATACACCTTCCTATCCTGAGACGGTGCTGACCGATCCAACGATCCTGGCATCACCGTTGGTGGCTGGAACCGCGTGGCACGGTTACGGGGGACCGGTTGGATCGCAGCAGACGGTGCAGAATGCGTTTCCGCTGATGGGAACATGGGAGACGGAGCACTCGGGCGGAACTTGGCAGGCGGATCAGTTCACAGCAGATTTTTTAGAGATCACGCAAGTGATGAGAAATGCTGGAAAATCATTTGTGAAGTGGAGTCTTGCTCTCGATCAAACGCATGGGCCTAATCTCACGGAGAATGCGGGCCTGGGAGGGTGTTCTACCTGTACTCCTCTTGTGACTGTAAATAATACGACGGGAGCGGTCACCAAGGATGTCGAATATTACACGCTGGGTCACTACAGTAAGTATGCGTTGCCGGGTGCGACCCGAATTTATTCTAGTAACAATTCTTTTATTGAGAGTGTGACATTCAAGAACCCTGATGGCTCCAAGGCGCTCGTAGCCTTTAATAGCTCGAATGCTAGCCAGACCTTTCAGGTGCAGTGGGGTGCGGAGTCCTTTTCTTATAGCTTGCCGTCACTTGCGGCAGCAACCTTTACGTGGAATGGGACGCAATCGGGAGTGCCGAGCACGCCAGCAACGTGGCAGATACAGGGCTCGAGCTACTCTGGAGAATCTGGGCTGGAGACAGAGACCACGGGAGATAGCAGCGGTGGTTACGATCTGGGCTACGTGAGTCCGGATGCTTATGCGATATATAAGAACGTCAACTTCGCGGCGTCGATACGCAACGTGAGCGTCCGCACGGCGAGCGGCGGGAGTGGCGGCACACTTGAATTTCATTTAGATAGCTTGAGTGGACCGCTGGTGGCGACGGCGACGTTGCCTGTAACGGGAGGATGGCAGACGTGGGAGACGGTGAGCGCGCCCGTCGCAGGAGCATCGGGCGTGCATGATCTGTATATCGTCTTCAGAGGATCGAGCGCAGGGATCGCCAATGTGAATTGGTTTCAATTCAACTAGGGCATCTATGATGTAGGTGCTGATTGTCGTTGCCGTCTACCGGAGGGAGGTCTGTGCGCGCTATGCCACGTGAGGTCACAAGCATGCAGGCCGCGGGAGAAGAGAGGGTGGGAGTAAATAGGGCGATGGTTCGTTGGGTGGCAGGGCTATTTGTGCTGCAGGCTTTTGGATTGGGGTTGTCACTGTTTGGGCAACGGCCTCTAACGAGAACAAAAGCGGCAGAGACCTCTGAGCGCCAGACCGCCGAAAGAGCAGGGAAATCGAATCGGCAGATCATCGGATTTCGAAACGACCTTCAAACTTCCTGGATCACGTTTGTTGAGAGAAACAGCGTGACGCCGCAGCGGTATTCGATCGAAACAATGACGGGTGGGGTCGCTCTGTTCGACTACAACAATGATGGCCTGTTGGATATTTTCTTTACCAATGGAGCGGCGATCCCGACGCTGGACAAGCGAGATCCTAGCTATTGGAATCGGCTCTACCGCAATAACGGTGATGGAACGTACACGGATGTAACTGCGGCTGCCGGGCTTTCGGGCATGGGGTATTCCATGGGAGTGGCTGCAGGGGACTATGACAATGATGGGTTCGTCGACTTATATGTCACTGGATTTGATAAGAACCAACTCTTTCACAACAACCGCGATGGAACATTTACCGATGTAACTGCAAAAGCACACGTGGATGGAGTTACTCCTGGGACAGGGAAAGCATGGTCAGTTACGGCTGGGTGGATCGATTACAACCATGATGGGAAGCTCGATCTATTTGTCGTGAATTACCTGAGTTATAAGCTGAAGAGCGCCTCACTATGCCATGTAAACAAGTTGCCGGCTTATTGCGCTCCTAATGATTTCATGGGAACTTCAAATATTCTGTATTTAAATAATGGGGATGGGACTTTTACTGATGTGTCCGTGCCGTCGCACATTGCTGATTATGTTGGGAAAGGAATGGGAGTGGCCTTCGCAGATTATGACGGAGACGGCTTTGACGACATCTTTGTTTCCAATGACACGTTTCCCAATTTTCTGCTGCATAACAATCGAGATGGAACCTTTACGGATGTAGGCGCTATTGCACAGGTGGCCTATACGGATAATGGGCGGACGGTGGCTGGAATGGGCGCGGATTTTCGCGATCTAAATAATGACGGGCGCCCGGACATCTTTCATACCGCCATGTTCGGAGATAGTTTTCCACTCTATACAAATTTGGGGGGCGGACAGTTCGAGGATGTCACGACGAAGTCGGGTCTGACGAATGAGACAAGTCGTTCGACTGGATGGGGGACCGGTATCTATGACTTCGACAATGATGGGAAAAAGGACATTTTCACCGCCGACGCGGCGATTCTCGATAATGCTATGGCGGTAGAACATCGGCCGTACGCTATGCCGGACAGGATTTTGCATAACCTCGGGAATCTGGTATTCGAAGATGTGAGCTCTGAGGCAGGAGCAAGTTTTGGGGTTGCTGCAGCTCACCGTGGAGCAGCATTCGGTGATCTTAATAACGACGGCAGAATTGATGCGGTCGTTACCATTCTGAATGGCCATCCAGAGGTGATGATAAATCAGACGGTGAATAAGAATCATTGGATCCTTATCAAACTGATAGGAGTTGCT
This sequence comes from Acidobacteriaceae bacterium, assembly GCA_036510715.1. GTDB lineage: Bacteria > Acidobacteriota > Terriglobia > Terriglobales > Acidobacteriaceae > Granulicella. The sequence goes on along the minus strand of DATCDL010000444.1, from coordinate 1,271 downwards.
GATAATCGGGATGGACTTGGAGCAAAGGTGAAGGTGATTACGCGGAGTGGCGCTCAATACAACGAGGCGACAACGGCGGTTGGTTATAACTCGTCGAGCGATAAGAGGGTTCATTTCGGTTTGGGAAGCGACACGATCATTGATCGACTGGAGTTATCATGGCCAACTGGCGTGAAACAGGTGCTGACCAACGTGAAAGTGGATCAGATTCTAACTGTCAAGGAAAGTATGCAGTAGGTAAGTTAATGCTTTGCACTGTTTTTAATTGAGGTGTGATATGGGTTCAGGGTCTAAGTGGTATCGGGTTGCGGTCGTTGGATTATGCAGCGTGGCGATGTGGGCACAGGGTGGTCCTGTCGACTGGGTGAACGTGCATATAGGTACTGGAAGCGGCGCTATTGGCTATGGTGGCAGCATGCCGTTTGTCGTGCCGCCGTTTGGTATGACGGACTGGACAGCGCAGACGCGGCAAAATAAACTCAGCATCGTATCTTATAAATATGACGACACAACTATCTCGGGATTCATGGGAACACACCAGCCGGCGATCTGGATGGGTGACTATGGCTATGTAACCTTGATGCCTGAGGTGGATGATCTTAAGACCAGCCCCGATGCGCGGAAGTTGCCGTTCAAACATGTCGATGAAATTGCGCGGCCGGATTATTATTCGGTGTCGATGGATGCGGGGAAGGCTCGAACGATCCGGACGGAGATGACGGCTACGGATCGCTGTGCGCTGATGCGGTTCACCTTTCCAGCGAATGCGTCGTCGATGATTGTGGTGGAGGCTTCAAGGCCCGGAGTGGCGGGGTTTGCGCGTGTCGATGCAGTTCGGCATGAGATTAGTGGATATAACCCTGACCGGACGGATCGAGTGTTGGGTCCAATGCGGTTGAAGAACTTCAAAGGATATTTTGTAGTTCAGTTCAACAAGAGCTTTAGAAGCTCGGGCACGTATGGGCCGACGGAGAGCGAGCTGCGGCCAGCGACGGGTGCGTTTGTTCGTTTTGCTACGACGCAGGGCGAGGTGATTGAGGCGCGGGTGGGGACCTCATTTATCAGCATCGATCAGGCGCGGGCAAATCTTAAGGCAGAGATTCCGGACTGGGACTTTGAGCATGTAAGGCAGGAACTTGTTTCCCGATGGAATGCGAAGCTTGGTGAAGTGAGCGTGGAAGGAGCTACGGACGATCAACGAAAGATGCTGTACACGGGGCTCTATCACGCGCTCCTTTATCCACGGGAGTTCTCGGAGTATGGGCACTACT
>DATCDL010000443.1:0-7141 GCA_036510715.1 Acidobacteriaceae bacterium | reverse complement strand
GCTTCCATCCAACGAAGGCTCCGTTGACAGCGTAGGCGATGATGGCGGAGAGCATGCAGTAGAGCAGGCCTTCGGATTCGAATTCGACACCGCTGTAGAGGACTTCGACGGCGAAGATGGCGGTGCCGATGGGCGAGCGGAAGATGGCGGAGAGGCCCGCGGCCATGCCCATCAGGACGATGAGTCGCTTTTCGCGCTCGGGACGCTTGAGCCAGGTCGCATACATGGAGCCGAAGCCCGCTGCGATGAGAGCCGTGGGGCCTTCGCGACCAGCCGCGCCGCCGGAACCGATGGTGATGGCGGAGGTAAGCATCTTGACGGGGGCGACGCGAGCGCGGATGTTGCCGCCGGTCCAGTGGAGGGCCTTGACGACGGTGTCGGTGCCGTGGCCCTCGGTTTCAGGAGCGAGGCCGTAGACCAGTAATCCGGAGAGTAGGCCGCCGAGCGTGCTGACGACGGGGATGAGCCATAGGCCGTGGGGCCCGATGCTTTGGTGGAGTACGCCGCCATCAGTAGGTATGCGGGGTGGGATGTACCCGGCCATCCAGGTTAGAAATATTTTTTGGGATGCTCGCAGCATCCAGGTGAAGACCTGCGCACTGAGGCCGCCGATGATTCCAAGAACTAGCGAATCCAGCAGGAGTCTCGGCTTGTCAGTGGTTTGCACCCTAGTGAGTACGATGCATGAGAGTCGTCCTCGGTGACTAAAACCTTACTTGTACAATTGAATCTTTCAGAGGGCACCCGCATGCACCGTCGCCAGTTTCTTGCCGCCGCCGCCGCCAGTTCTGCGCTGGCACTGTCTGGAGAGTCGGGTCTAGCCTCGCCCGCGAACTCGAAATTGCGGGAGTACTATCAGCTTCGCCGCTACACCCTGCAGACTGGCCCACAGACTGTGCTCACCGAAAAATTCTTCGCGGATGCATTGATTCCCGGACTCAATCGGTTGGGCTTTACTCCGATTGGTGCGTTCAAGCTGGACATTGGGCCGGAGACACCGACGTTTTACCTGCTTATTCCGGGCACTTCAGTGGAGGCGCTCGTGATGATTGACCTTCGTTTGGCTGAGGATGCCGCGTTTATGAAGGCGGCAGAGCCGTTCTGGAGCGCACCTGCTGCTGCGCCAGCGATTCTGCGCGTTGAGAGCTCGCTGCACGTTGCATTCGAAGGGTGGCCACGACTGACAATGCCTGTCGCGGCCGTCACGAATAGTAAGCGAATCTTTCAACTTCGCACGTATGAAAGTCCGAGCTACGGTGCCCACGTGCGGAAGGTCGAGATGTTCCACTCGGGCGAGTTCGAGATTTTCACGAAGGCTGGATTCCACCCGGTCTTCTTTGGAGATACGCTGGTGGGGTCTCGGCAGCCTAGCTTGACCTACCTGCTGAGCTTCGCCGATCTCGACGAACTTACGGCGGAATGGAAGACCTTCAGCAGCGATCCGGCGTGGAAGAAGCTCTCGACCTCTCCGCGGTTTGGGTCCGAGGCCATCGTGAGCAACATTACGAATCTCGTACTGAGTCCGCTGGCGGCTTCGCAGATCTGAGGCGTGGAGAACGCCTACTCGCCGTAGGGAACCCAGATATTTTTGACCTGGGTAGCGTGGCGGAGGAACCAGCGGCCCTGCGCCTGTGCTGGATCGAACCAATCAATCGCGCGGCCGTCGTTGGTGAATGCTTGCTTGAGATTTCCGATGGACGCTGCCTTCACGAGCGTCGCGGTGGCTTCGTCGCGGAAACTCCAGATGGCGTCGATGTCGTCGTGCTCGGCGAGGGTCTTGCCCAGCTCGGTTGCTTTGCCGGAGACGAGGTTGATGACTCCGCCGGGGAGATCGCTGGTATCGAAGACCTGGTAGAGCTCGCCCATGAGGGTTGCGGCGCGCTCGCTGGGAACGGCGACGACGGTGTTGCCCATCGCGATGGCGGGGAGGATGAGGGAGAGCAGGCCGAGGAGCGGGGCTTCATCGGGGGCGAGAATGCCGATTGTGCCGACGGGTTCCTTCATCGCGAGGGTGACCATGCGTGCGGGTGGATTGTGGACCGTGCCCTCGAATTTGTCGGCCCAGGCGGCGTAGGTGAAGGTGCGGTTGATGCTGTCGTCTAGTTCGATGGCGGCTTGTTCGGGGCCTACGAAGTCGGCGAGCTTGGCGATGATTTCGGAGCGGCGCTGGATGAGGTTCTCTGCGATGAAGTAGAGGACCTGTGCGCGTCCATGGGCGGTGTTCTTGCTCCACTTGCTTGCGGCGCGTGCGGCTTCGACTGCGTTGCGGATGTCCTTGCGGTTGCCGAGGGGGGCCTCGCCGACGAGGCGGCCGTCGCGAGCATAGACGGGGTAGCTGTAGCCGGAGTCGGGGCGGGCCTGCTTGCCGCCGATGTACTGCTTCACGGTGCGATCGATTCCGAAGTCTTCGGGGGCATCCGTCGGGTCTTCGATCGGAGCTTCGGGCTCTGGCAATGCGGCGACGGGGGCCGAGTGCAACTCGTCCTGCAGCCAGGTTGGTTCGAGGTATTCGTACATTCCTTCTTTGCCCCCTTCACGACCGAAGCCCGACTCGCGATAGCCGCCGAAGCCGCAGGCTGCGTCGAGGAGGTTGGTGGCGTTGATCCAGACGACTCCGGCTTTGACCTGCGCGGCGACGTCGAGGGCGACGTTGATGTTCTCGCTCCAGATGCTGGCGGCGAGGCCGTAGGTGGTGTTGTTGGCGAGCTCGATGGCCTCGGCTGGGGTGCGGAAGGTCATGGAGACGAGAACGGGACCAAAGATTTCTTCCTGCGCTACGGTCGCGCTGGGCGTGACGTTAGTGAGGAGCGTGGGCTTGAAGAAGAGGCCGTGCGCGGGCAAGTCCGTGCTGGGTTGATAACACGTCGCGCCCTCGGCTATGCCCATGGCGACGAGGGAGTGGATGCGATCGTACTGCACCTGGTCTACGATGGCTCCGATGTCGATGGCCTTGTCGAGCGGCGAGCCGATGCGGAGGGTTTCCATGCGGGCGCGGATTTTTTCGTAGAGGCGCTCGGCGATGCGCTCCTGAACGAGGAGGCGAGAGCCGGCGCAGCAGACCTGGCCCTGGTTGAACCAGATGCCGTCGACGAGGCCTTCGACGGCGGAGTCGAGGTCGGCGTCGTCGAAGACGATGAAGGGGGATTTGCCCCCGAGCTCGAGGGAGAGTTTCTTGGCTGTAGCGGCGGTCGCTTTGCGGATGATGCGGCCGACTTCGGTGGAACCGGTGAAGGCGATCTTGTCGATTCCGGGATGGTTGACGAGCGCTGCGCCGGTGGTGCCGTCGCCGTGGATGACGTTGAGGACGCCGGGGGGGAGGCCGATTTCGTCGGCGATTTCGGCGAAGGCGAGGGCGGTGAGGGGGGTGTACTCGGCGGGCTTGATGACGATGGTGCAGCCGGCGGCGAGTGCGGGTGCGACCTTCCACGCGAACATGAGCAGCGGGAAATTCCACGGGATGATCTGGGCTACCACACCAACGGGGGAGTAGTCGGGGAACTCTTCGTCGCGGAGTTGCGCCCAGCCTGCATGGTGGTAGAAGTGACGGGCGACAAGGGGAATGTCGATGTCGCGGGACTCGCGGATGGACTTGCCGTTGTCCAGGGTTTCGAGGACGGCGAGGCGGCGCGAGTGCTTCAGGACCTGGCGGGCGAGGGCGTAGAGATAGCGGGCGCGCTGATGGCCTGTGAGGGCTTGCCAAGCGGGGAGGGCTTTGGTGGCGGCGGCTACGGCTGCGTCGACGTCGGCGGTGGTGCCGGTCGCGATGGTCGCGAGGAGTTCGCCGGTGGCGGGGTTCGTGGTGGCGAAGGTTTGCTTGCCCGCGGGGGTGAAGGCGCCGTCAATGTAGTGGCCGAAGGTGCGGTGGTGCGCGTCGAGCCAGCGCGTGACTTCGGAGGCGTCTTCGGGGGCTGGGCCGTACTCCATGCTTTGAAACTTCTCCACAATGCTGCTGCTCATTCAAATTCCTCCGCGCCCACCGCGCTGCTTCAGTCCAGGGTTTATGCGATCGGGTGGCGATATGCCGCCGAGTAGCGGCCGGTTACGTAGTGCTCCAGTTGCCGTTCGATGTCGGCTAGCATGCTGCTGGCGCCGTAGCGGAAGAGGGTGGGCTCGAGCCAGGGGCGGCCTAGTTCGTCCTTCATGGTGGCCATCCATTCGAGGGCTTGTTTGGCGGTCTTGATGCCTCCGGCGGGTTTGAAGCCTACCGCCATGCCGGTTCGTTCTGCGTAGTCGCGTATCGCGCGGATCATCACGAGGGACACGGGGAGGGTGGCGTTGACGGCTTCCTTGCCGGTGCTGGTCTTGATGAAGTCGGAGCCGGCCATCATCGCGACCCAGCTCGCTCGGGCTACGTTGCGCAGCGTAAGGAGATCGCCGGTGCCGAGAATGGCTTTCATGTGGGCTGGGCCGGCGGCATCCTTGAAGGCGGCGACCTCGTCGTAGAGGGCGTTCCATTCACCGTTGAAGACGTGGGCGCGGGTGATGACGATGTCGATTTCGCTGGCTCCGGCTGCTACCGAGCGGCGGATTTCTTCGACGCGAGTTTCGAGTGGAGCGAGGCCTGCGGGAAAGGCGGTGGAGACGGCGGCGACGGGTATGCCGGAGCCTTCGAGGGCCTTCACCGCCGTCTCCACAAACGCATGGTAGACGCAGACGGCGCCGGTGTGGAGGTGGAGGTCTTCGATGCCGAGGGCCTTAACGAGGTGGTCTTGTAAGGGTCTGCGCGCTTTCGCACAGAGACGCTTGACGCGGTCGGCGGAGTCATCGCCGCTGAGGGTCGTGAGGTCCATGCAGGCGATGGCGCGGAGGAGCCAGGCGGCCTGCCAATCCTTCTTGACGCTGCGGCGGGAGGGAATCGTGGCGGCGCGGCGCTCGACGGCGCTGGTGTTGATGCGGACTTCTTCTACCCAATCGAGATTGAGCGGGATACGGCGGTTGGCGCTGAGTACGCGGCCGTAGAGGGTCACGGGTGGCGGGGCTAGCGTATGCGTTGCGGGGGCGTCGTTTTTTACTGCCATCACTCTCTCCAACTCGAACCCAAATGATCCGGCCTGCCATCGACTGGCAGGCCGCTTAGGTCTTCAGAGAAAAGTGTATACCCGGTTGGTCGATGGCTCGTGACGGGCTTAGCGATAGAGGCTGCGGAGGGCTTCGCTGCAGACGTGATAGCAGTCGCAGGCTGCTTTTTCGAGGTTTTCGCGGGAAACGATCGTCACTTTGCCGCGACGATAGCTGATGAGCCCGCGATTCTGCAGGGAGCTGGCGACCAGGGTGACGGTCGTGCGGCGGGTGCCCAACATGTCGGCCATGAACTCTTGCGTCATGGTCATGGTGTCCTGATCTGCGCGGTCGCGGGACATGAGGAGCCAGCGGGCGAGTCGTTGCTCCGCTTCATGGAGCTTGTTGCAGGCGGCGATTTGCTCGAGGGTCACGTTCTGTTGCTGCACGAATTCAAGGATGCGGGAGCGGAGTTCGTTGGAGGTCAGAAACATAGTACGCAGGTCTTCGAGGCGCATGCGAAGCGCGGTGCCTTCCATCTGGATGAAGGCCTGGGCCGGCGTAGGTGTCGGACCAAGGAGCTGCATTGCTCCGACGAGCCCTTCACGTCCGATCAGACCGACTTCGGCGCTTCCGCCTTCCGCCATCGTAACCACGATCGATGCGACGCCGGAGCTAAGGAAGTACACATGGGCAGGCATCTCGCCCTGCTCGTGGAGCAGGGCGCGCAGGGGGAGGTCTACCGGACGACAGAGCGATAGAATCGTCAGGCGTAACTCGGAGGACAGAGCATCGAGCAGGAGATTTCCGGTAGGCACGGTCTGTCTTTCTCTTCGTGGTTCAGAGGCGCAAGGTCAAATGACCACAAAAAACCGTAGCCAATCTGGCTTTGTCTCTTTGGCCGGACTATAGCGATCATGGACGGCTCGCAGTGTTCGGTGGGAGCGTTATGCCGTCGTGTCGTGTGTAAAAGTTGCGATTGCCAGCACACGCGCTTAGTTTGATATCCAGCTACTGACCGAGTACCGAACAGGACTGGACTACATCAAGCATCCTGAGGATGCAGACTTTTCGATAATCGATGATTGATCGGGTCTTTGTATGTCGTATGTTGCTCACAATGGGAAGATGACGATGAACACTAAGCAGCTAACGTACGCCGACCGCCAAGCCCTTGGGCATCGTGCTCGCAAACAACTGGCACGGAGTGCCCATGGGAGCTTTGAGGCGGCGTCTTGCAAGCATGACCCGCTGGTGTTGCTGCGTGAGTCGACGCGGGGACGTGTACCGCGCCTGGTGAAGTTGAAGAATGAGCGAATGGCGGCGAGCGCCTTCGGATTCTTTCGGGGAGCGGTGCCGGTCATGGCCGCGGATCTGGCGTGCCATCCGAATACGGGGATCAATACGCAGCTATGTGGTGATGCTCATGTGCTGAATCTTGGGGCGTATGCGGGACCAGATGGCCGACTGGTCTTCGACATTAATGATTTTGATGAGACGCTGCGGGGACCGTTCGAGTACGACGTGAAGCGGTTGGCAACGAGTTTGATCCTGGCGGGTCGGGTGGCTGGCGTGAAGCGGTCTGCGCGGAGCGATGCCGTGCTCCACTTTGCCGCACAGTATCGGCGCATGATGCGTATGTTTGCCGTGATGCCCGTGATCGAAATAGCCCGATACCAGATCCATCGGCTTGCCGAGACGGAGCCGATGCCAACGATTCTTGAGCAGGCAGAGCGCTCAACGCCGCAGAAGATGCTGAAGGCTCTGACGGAGCCTGGGAGTGATCTGGTGAAGGAGCGGACGGGTTCTGGGGCAAAAAATGCAGGGACCGGAGCCATAGGGGCGCGGCTATTTCGGTCCGAGCCACCGCTTCTGGAGAGGCTTGGAGCAAAGGAGGCGGCGACGGTGCTGGCAGCGCTGGGACCCTATGCTCGTACGCTGCAACCTGAGCGGAGGCATTTTCTGGAGCAATACAACGCTCAGGATGTGGCATTCAAGGTGGTGGGGACGGGCTCGGTGGGACTTCGCGATTATGTGATTTATTTTGAGGGTCTTAGTCGCGCTTATGGGACAGATCCGCTGTTTTTGCAGGTGAAGGAAGAGACGGCGTCGGCGTATGCTCCGTATCTGCCGGAGGGGTCGG
>DATCDL010000442.1:0-3769 GCA_036510715.1 Acidobacteriaceae bacterium | reverse complement strand
GCCGCCCGCTTCCGCCGCTTGGCTCGCGACTACGAAAGGCTTGCAACAACTCTCGGAGCCTTCCACTTCCTCGCCTTCGCCTGCCTCATGATCGCCAGCCTCTTCAGGCTGCTCGCATGAAGTTAATAACAGGCTCTAGCGCGAAGTAGAGAGTTAGCGGCGGTCGTGATTCTCAGAATCGGGAGGGGGAGAATCAGGATATGGGGAAACGATGTCAGAGTGAGCAGGCGATTCAACGTGCCGTGATCGAAGCCGGATCGCATCCAACGGAAATCGAAGACTGCCGTTCACGATCTTGAAGCTTTGAGTGCATCCATCAAGCGACAAAAACCGATAGAGACCGGCCTCAGAGCAATAGAGCATCTGCAATCTCTTTCACTTCGCTTGCCTGTCCAACGCTAAAAAAAGATGATAATTGCAGTGCCCTTTGGCTTTAGTCTCCGGAAGCTCAGGAATCTTCCGGACTCTCAGCTGGCAGCGGGGGAGCTATCGTATGTCTACATTATTGACCTGTACCTTTGCCGGCTCCGGCCGAGTCGCCATCGTTTCCCTATTCTTGTTCGTCTGGTTGCCCTGCTCTCGCCGGCCCAGTCAGCGGCTGTGGCACCACCCCCTGGCGGTCGGGCTGTGGCTTCATTGGCTAAGCCCGATACTCCAGGCGCCCCGCCGCTCAGCACTACCGTTGACGAAGTCAGCCTCGATCTCACGATTCGCACCAAGCACAACAAACCGATCCTCGATCTTCAGCCTTCGCAGATCGCGGTAACCGATGACGGGTCTCCGGTTCAACTCTCGTCCCTCCGCCTGGTCAACGCCGATTCAGGGCCGGAGCACCTGGTTATCCTTGTCTTTGATCGCCTGGACCCAAACGCCTCCAAAATAGCACGCAAAATGGCGGAGAGAATTCTAGCGGCAATCCCTGATAAGGGGTAGTCCTTCGTGGTTCTTCAGGTCAACGGAAGGCTTCATCTACTTCAGTCCTACACCCCGGACCGCCGCCTCGTTGAGGAAGCTGTTGCCAGCGCGACGCCGGTCTTGCCCGCTCCCGCTTCAACGGATCTGAGCCCGGCCGAGAAGGCTCTCATTGCCTCTATTCACAGTGATGGGCTCACTCTCGACTCCGCCAACCGTGCCGAAGGGAAGATGATTCTCTCTGCGCTCGAACAGTCGCAGCAGATACTCGAAGGCCGTCGCGGTTTTCCTTCGCTGGCCGCGCTTCAGGCCCTCGTCCTGAGCGATCAGCTCCTGACAGGCCGCAATCTCATCATCTATTTTGCAGGTCGAACGGCTTCGAGCTCCGACGCGCGGGATATTCTCCACTCGATCCTCGGCATGGCTAACCGCGCCGGCGTCACTATCTGCGTCGTCAATACCGACCCGTTTAATCCACAGGCCAACTCCCGCATGATGGCCTCTATGACCAGTTCCCTACTCGGCTCTGGCAGCGGCAGCGGTGGCAGCGTCAGTTCCTTCGGCGTCGGCAATCTGCCAGGCAGCGCACCTTCCAGTGGCTTCTCACCCGGCGGATTCGGAACGGCCATGGTGCATGACGTCAGCGGTTTTGAGTTTGGTGACGCGGACACTGACGAGAGCCCACTTGTTCCTCTGGCGCTCGGCACAGGCGGTATCTACGTTAGCGACGCTTCGGGCCTGAAGCATAAGTTGGAGCAGCTGCACGATGAACTCACATCCTGGTACCAAGCCTCATGGGTGCCTCCTATCAAAAGCTATGACGGCCAATTCCGCCCGATCCGGGTCAGCGCGCTGCGTAAAGGCCTAATCATTCGCGGTCGTACAGGGTACTTCGCCGTCCCGCCCACTGAAGTCTCGGGAGCGCGCCCTTTTGAAGTTCCACTTCTGAACATTCTCTCCGGCGCCACAGCTCCAACGGATATTGTGTTTCACGCCGGAATCCTGCACCTTGGCGAACTGCCCGACGGAAACTCCGGTGAGCTCGCTGTTCAAGTTCCCATCTCGCAGCTCGAACAGCATGAGGATTCGAGTACTCACATCTCCTCTGTCCATGCCTCAATTGTCGCAGTCATTCAAGACAGCAACGGCGAGGTCCTTCAGCGTTTCGGCGAAGACTACCCGTTGCACGAAACACTCGAAATGTTCCGTGCCAACGCTGGCCAGAACATCACCTTTCAGGATCATTTCTCCGCGCAACCGGGTGTCTACACGCTGGAAGCGGCCGTCATGGACCGCATCGGCAACAAAGCCGGAGTTCAGCGCAGCACCTTTACCATCGAGCCTCCGCCAAAGGGCGCCGCACTTAGTGACATTACCCCCGTCGAGGATGTTGAACCTGCTCCGGAAGAGACCGGGGCCTTCGACCCGATGCGCTATCAGGACGGCCGCGTCGTCCCAAACCTCGCTACTGAGATGCCGGAAGGCACTCGTTCCCTCTCTCTCTTTTTTCTACTCCATCCCATTGCGGGCAGCCCGAGCCAGCCGGCGCTTCGCATGCAGGTGTTACATAATGGCCAGCTCGCGATCGATATGCCCATGGAGCTGGAGAAAGTTTCCGGTAGCGGCGCCGCAATTCCTTACCTCGCCACGCTCCGGAGCCGCGTCTTTCCTCCTGGCACATACCAGGCCAAGGCCCTTCTCAGCCAGGACGGCAGTACTGTCTCTAGCTTGGCCTCTTTCACTGTCGCAGGCACTCTTGCCGCCTCAAACTTGCCCGGCTCCACGCTTTCCGCTTCAGGAGCCACGAGCTCCGGCGCGATCGATCCGCGTTTGGTCTCAGAAGCCGCGAACGCCAACAGCGCCTTTGCCATCACTAGCTCCACGAATCCCGTCCCGCCCCCAAGTGACGCCGAGTTGCAGAGCTTGATCGAAGACGTTCGCAAGCGCGCCCTCTCCTGGACCGACACCCTGGCAAACTTTTCTTGTTTTGAGATCACCAACCACTCTATCGACACCACAGGCAGAGGCGACTGGAAGAAAACCGACACTTTGGTCGAATTGATGAAATACGTCGACCATGAGGAATCCCGCACTACCTTGATGCTCAATGGCGATCCGAACAGCGCAGCGCCTGACCAACTGCACTTCACTCATTCCGCAGGGGAATTTGGCGCCATGTTTCATATTCTCTTTGAACCGTCGGCCAAAACCGCTTTTGCCTGGAAGGGCTACGCTGTCCTCAATGGCGAGCCCGTCGATGTTTTCGCCTTCCAGGTTGCTCGCGCCAACTCCAGCTTCGTTCTCTCTGATCGCATCAACCAAAACCGTTCCGCTGGCTTCCACGGGCTGCTTTATATCGAGCCCGCCACGCGCAACGTCCGCCGCATCACCATCGATGCAGACGATATCCCCAAATCACTCCTAATCCGCGCTTCGAGCATGTCTGTCGACTATTCCTGGGTTTCCATGCAAGATCACGATTTTCTTCTGCCGGTCCGGGGTGCCGTCAGCATTCAGGAAACCAGAAGACGCGCCGTCCTCAACGAATTCGAATTCCGCAACTATCACCGCTTTGGGTCGCAGAGTCGTCTTGTAACCGACAAAGAGCTGAAAGCCCTTTCGAATACGCCTCCGCTCACCGCCAACCAATAAATAGCCGTCCCCCAAATTTCCAGCGGATCAGAACCCGCAGGTGGTATCGATCCGCGGAGTGCTCTCTAGGAACTCGTTGAAATTCGCCTGATTGGGTGGTCTTTGCTGGTGTTTTGCGCTTCTTCCCGGTTGAATTCTGTTTGAAGCGCGGGTCTGGCCAGTGTTTATAGGGTGTTGCAGGGCTGTCGGAAGCGATCGCGAGGGC
>DATCDL010000441.1:0-5907 GCA_036510715.1 Acidobacteriaceae bacterium | reverse complement strand
CACCGACAGGACCAGCACGAGAGCAAACCATGCATCCCATCGAGCGACCACACCACGGTTCGGCCCCCGCACAGCCCCACCGAATTCGATCCTCTGCCTCACGGCCACTCGCAGCATGCCCATTACTGGATATCAGCCGATCCCTGCAGCACCTGAAACGACGCATCACGGATTGCCGGGTTCGCATCCTGAGATGAAACGGTCCGCAGCACCTGGCGAACGCTGGAGTCAGCCTCTACGGGTGTCAGCATCGAGATGGCCTCCGTCCGTACATCCGCACTCTTGTCGTGCATCAGCGCATCCAGCACAGCGTCGCGCACGTGCTCGTCCTGTCCCACATACGGCTGTAGTCCGTTCAGAGCCTTCAGTCGCACCTCCGGACTCTTGTCGTAACGCAGGGACGATACGAGGATTGCGCGAATTTCATTGGTTCCAGCGTCGTTACCATCGCAATTGTGTCCAGCGCGGCATTCGTTCGCGAGTAGCGCCACCGAATCCGCGTGGACGTCGCTGCTTGTCGCGAGCTTTGTGCCCATCAACAGAAGTTGGCGAATTTGAGGATCGTCGAGCGAGCCCTGGACTGTCTCTGGAACCAGGCGGTTGTACTTCACCTGCACCAGTTCGGAGTTCGGCGTCTGCACAATACCCGAGACGCTCGCAATGGTGCCATTTGCAGTGTTTGAAAGAATCACCGGCGGCGGAATGTGTGGGACGTGCGCTGCCTGGTATTTCGCAATGAGATTTCCGCCCAGAAAGCCGACTCCAATAAGCAATGTAGCCAGTGCCGGAGCTCCCTGGACAAATCCAAGCCAGCGAAAGGCATTACCGAAGAAGCGTTGCGAAATCGACCTTGGAGGCATGGAATCCAGCGCTTCATCGAGTCGCATCCGCGACGCTGTCAGGAGATTTGGCGAAGGCTCTACCATCGGCATCAACGCCAACTCCTCGTTGAGCGCCATCAGCGCATTCCACTCGCGGCGGCAATCCTCGCATCCGCTCAGATGCTGCTCCAGCGGAAATTGCAACTCGTCAGGAAGCTCTCCGTACTGCGCCAGGATGATGTTTTCTTGTGCATGTTCACACTTCATGTTGCGTACCTCTACGGCCTCTGAATTGTCGTGCTGCACTTGCTGCCTTATGCGGGTCTATAGCCTACATGCCCACGAATGGCCCGGATCAAACTGTTTATTCCCTACCTTGCATCCGCGAGTCTTGCCCGCAACTTCCTTGTCGCACGAAACAGCGTATTCTTGGCTGTCTCTTCGGTCGTCGAAAGCATCTCGCCGATCGTTCTTAACTTCAATCCCTGAAAATGCTTGAGCTCGAACACCGTGCGTTCGCGCGGCGTCAACTGATTCAACGCATCCTGAATCGCGGTGTTCATGGTCTTGCGTTCCAGCTCCCGCGCAGGATTCGCGCTAGCGCGGCCGTCGGTCAAATTTGCCAGCAGATCCATCTCTTCGCCTGCTCCATCCAGCGCCGTCGACGGATCCTCGCGCCGACTCTTGCGACGGCGCAGATGGTCCAGACAAAGGTTCGTTACAATCCGGTACAACCACGTGTAGAACGAGCACTCAAACCGGAAGCTGGAAAGATGGCGATAGGCTTTGAGAAACGCCTCCTGGTGCACATCTTGCGCATCCTGTTCATTGCCCAGCACGTGCATTGCGAGTCGCAGGACGCTGCGATCATAACGTCGTACCAGGGCATCAAACGCCTCGCGATCACCCTTCTGCGCCGCGCGAATCAACTCGTCATCTTCGGCGCGCTGCTGCTGCCGAGCTTCCATCTGCTCGGCGGTGAGCTTGGTACGGGTTCCGGGTTGTGCGGCAGCGTTGGGCATCGCTACCGCTGATTTTACTGCCGCAAGGCCTGCCTCCGTCTTCCGCAGACCAAGTGCGAATGGACTAGGACGTCGGCGACCTTCGCCGCCGAGAACGATTACGTCGCTACTGCTCATGCTTTTCTGACTCCGGAGTCAGGGTAACTACACCTCGATAGACGCACACTGCCTTACAAACGTAAGCACCTCGACGCGAAAGATTCGTGTCTCGCAGTAAACTTGTGACAATGCCCCGTTCTTCACCCACGCTCTTCCCCGACGATACGAGTTCCAGCGCAGCGACTGGCTGGGTCACCGCCCACTGCGATGGGGGTGCCCGCGGCAATCCTGGACCCGCCGGCTATGGTGCTGTCCTGCAAGATGAGGTCGGACTCATCCTGGCAGAGCTTTCCGAGTTTTTAGGCAACCGCACCAACAACTATGCCGAGTATTCCGGCCTGCTAGGCTGCCTCCAGTGGGTCCTCGATCACGGCCATCGCCGTCTCCGCGTCGTCTCCGATTCGGAGTTGATGGTCAAGCAGATCCAAGGCAAGTACAAGGTCAATTCTCCGGATCTGCGCCCGCTTTGGGAGGAAGCGCGCCGTCGCATTGCGCAGCTTGAACGGTTCGAGATCAGCCACGCCCTGCGCCACAAGAACAAGGCGGCCGACCAGTTAGCAAACCAGGCCATGGATCGCGGAACTGGGCAGTCGCGCGCTCCTGTAGAACCAGCGGCACCGTTGCGGACAGCTTCGAAGCCGACCGGGCGTTCTAGTTCGATCACCACTTCCGGAATGCCAACGGCTGGACAACCTCCCTCCATGCTGCGCGGATTCACTCGCGGTGGCACGATTCACTTGCTCGGCGACGCGGTCCTTCCCGACGGTATCTTCGTGAAGATTATTCCCGAATAGCGATCATTCGGGCGCGCCCCGGTGCTCGATTGCATGATTTGCAGGCGGCTTCGCTGCAGAATTCCTGGCCCGCAACACAAACCTGTCGCACTTCGGTGCATCCAAAGGCCTTATGTGCGTTGCATCGCGATGTGCCGCTGTTTTCTTCGCAACCCTGCTTCTCGCGCCCGGCGCTCTCCCGCTCGCCGCACAAACCTCCCAGCCCGATGCTCTGCAGGCGCTGCGCGCTGCAGTCGCTGCAGAGATGCAAGCCAGCCACACCGACCACAGCATCTGGACCTACCGGGACCAGGATGATACTCCCGACAAGAAGGCCATTTACATCGCCGTCGAAACCCATGAAGGGACGCTGCGGCGGATGATCAAACTCAACGGACATCCACTTTCCCCAGGCCAGACGGAAGCTGAGACGGCGCGGATCAACAAGTACGTGCATGACCGCACCGCGCAGGCCAAGGCACGAAAGAACAGCGCCCATGATGATGCGCAGGCCGCGGAGATGCTCAAAATGCTGCCTGATGCCTTCATCTGGTCGACCCAAGGCGAAACCGCCGACCAGATCACCCTGCACTTCCAGCCCAACCCCAACTTTGATCCGCCGGATATGCAATCGCGTGTGATGGGCGGCATGAGCGGTGAGATGGTCATCGCCCGCGACGGCAACCGAATTCAATCCCTTCAAGGCCATCTTACCCATACCATTTCGATTGGATTCGGCATAATCGCCAAGCTCGACGAGGGGGGCGCGTTCGATGTCGAACGCCGGCCGGTGGGTGATGGCCGGTGGCAGATTACCGAGACACACGTCCACATCGGTGGCCACGCCCTGCTCTTCAAATCCATCGGCGAGCAAGAAGACGACGTGAAGACGGACTGGAAGGCTTCCCACGACGACACGCTCGAAGAAGCTCTGCACACGCTGGATGCTCTGGTCGTCGAACCCTAGTGGACAGGCCTAATGATTTCGCATCTCCAGGCCCGACATGGCAATCTAAGAGGAACGTGACAACGCATTCCAACAACTTGAACTTTCTCGATTCCGCGGCTAGAGCGCTTCTGGTCGTTGTGGCGACAGCAGCCCTGTCGACATACACGCAGGCACAGCAGTCGCTCCCAAGCGCTCCTAGCGCCGTTCTTGCCGCACAGAATGAGTCACTTACAAAGACCCCCGGTTCAGGATTTGTCTTCACGGCGGCAGTTACGCAGCCTGGACCCGGCGGTCTTGCGATTAACCTGGCCAGGGACGGCGCTCTGCGACTATCGCTGGATGACGCTGTATCTATTGGCCTGGAGCGAAATATTCGCCTGAAATACGACCGGGCCAATGAGCGCGAAGTGAAGGGCGATACGCTGGGAGTGCTTGACGCGCTGCTCCCCAACCTGAGTCTGAATGCCGAAAGCAGTGCGCAGCAGATCAATCTCGCAGCGATGGGTTTCAAGCCGTCGCTGATCAGCGGATTTGCAAGCTCCGGCCTGCTACCACCTGGCTACGCTTTCTCGGATATCGTCAAGGTCAACACCACGCAGGCGTCCATCCATGCCGATCAAGTGCTCTTCAATCTGCCGGATTATGAAGTATTTCGCGGCACAAAGAATGAGACACAAGTCGTGGCTCTCACGACACTTACAGACCGCGGCGATCTTGTACTCACAGTAGGAATGGCCTACCTGCAGGTGCTTGCCGATCAGGCCAACCTGACCAATGCCACGGCACAACAAACGGCGGCGAAGACGCTGTTCGATCAGGCGACGGACAAGCACAAGGCGGGGGTGGGAACGAATCTTGATGCGTTGCGGGGACAGGTGGAGTATCAGCAACGGGAGCAGACGGTATTTGACGCGCGGTCGACGCTCGATAAGGACATGATCCAGTTGGCGCGGATTCTCGGTCTGCCCGCTGGACAGAAGCTGCAACTGATTGATACTGCGCCCTTTGCGGAGCTTGCGGAGATGGATCTCGAAGCCGCGAAGATTACTGCCTACAAACATCGCAAGGATTTATTAAGTCTGGAACAGCAAATTGCGTTGACGGTACGGGAGCAGAAGGCGGTTAAGTACCAGCGTTTGCCTACACTTGCGTTCAATGGATACTACGGTGTCATCGGTTTGACGACGGGGTCGTATCACGGGGATTTCAGTGCTGTGGGGTCGTTGAAGTTCCCTATTTTTCGCGAAGCGGGGCAGCGGGGGGAGGCGGATGTGGTTGGTGCGGAGTTGATGGGGTTGCGTCAGCGGGAGGTGGATTTACGCGTTGCGATCGATTCTCAGATTCGGTCTTCAATGCTGGATGTGCAGGCAACAAAAGAGTTAGTGAAGGTTTCGCGGAGCAATGTGGGGCTTGCGGAGCAGGAATTGGGGGATGAGCGGGAGCGGTTTACTGCTGGGGTGGACGACAATCTGGCGGTGGTGGATGCTGAGGCTACGTTGGCCAATGCGCAATCGGAGCTGGTTAAGTCGTTGTATCAGTACAACGTAGCGAAGTTGCAACTGGCACGCAATACAGGGGTGGTTGAGACGCGCTACAGGGCTTATCTGGGCAAATAGGGGTGAAATTGTGCGCCTTCAGCACGGTTTCACGCTGCAAACCGCGTGACTTAAGCAGGTTCCAGGCGTGCAGGCGGAAATGTAGGATGGTTTCATGGCTAGAAAACCCATCCTCCTGAGTTGGTCCGGCGGCAAGGACAGCGCGTGGGCGCTTCATCTTTTGCGCAACAGTCCCGAGTACAGTGCGGAGTACGAGGTCGTCGGTTTGCTGACGACGGTGAACCAGCACTTCGGGCGGGTGGCGATGCATGGGTTCCGGGAGGAGCTGCTGGACCTGCAGGGAGAGGCGGCGGGGTTGCCGCTGTGGAAGGTTCCGTTGCCGTGGCCGTGCTCGAATGAGGTGTACGAGGGGCTGATGGCGGAGGTGTGTGCGCGGGCGGTTGGGGAGGGCTTGCACGGGATTGCGTTCGGCGATTTATTTCTCGAAGACATTCGAGCCTACCGGGTGGAGAAGATGGCGGGAACGGGTTTGGAGCCGATCTTCCCTTGCTGGCTGATTCCGACCGACGAGCTGGCGCGGTCGATGATTGCGGCGGGGATGCAGGCGCACCTGGTGTGCGTCGATCCGCGGAAGCTGGACAGGAGGTTTGCGGGGAGGGTGCTGGATGAAGCGCTGCTGGCGGAGTT
>DATCDL010000440.1:0-2412 GCA_036510715.1 Acidobacteriaceae bacterium | reverse complement strand
CCTGCATGTCCTGATGACGCATCCACAGGCCCTTGGCGACTTCCGTGACTCCGCCGCAATATTCCGGCTGGCGGAGGCCGTCGATGACGGTGCGTTCGAGATCGCTGATGTCCACCGACTCCTGCTTTGTGACCCAGTGCTTGGCCGTGCCGAAATAGTGCTCAGGCTGGATGAAGACAAAGCGGAATTCCATGCCGTGTAGCGTCCGGCTTCTGAGCCGTTTTGAGCTGGAAGCGAAAACGACGAGCTGGGGCTGAGTTACCATCCGGTGTATCTCCATAGCCGATGCGTGCGAGATGAAGGACTGCGCGCTCCCCGCCAGCCGCTTTGCCGTCAGATACGGATCACCCGCGTAGTCGGAAGCGCTGCCCAGTTCCGGGGGAACGATGACGAATACGCCTGGTTTCAGGCGCGAGACAAGGCCACGATGCACAGCTTTGTGCAGCAGGCTGCTTGCCAGTTGCGAGTTCAGTCCCGTTATAGCCTGAGCATCGGCGAGCGTGAACGTCGATTGTGAGCGGTCATAGAGACCGGCCAGCAGGCCAGCCGTTTGACGCCCAACGGTTTTGTTTGAGGTGTTATGTTCTGTGCTCATCAGATAGCCTACCGGACGATGTACAGCACATAAAAGATAACAAGTATGATTTTTTATGTCAAGAAGATCGCCTGGCAAGCGATTCCAAGCACATAAAACATAACAGGCTAAGGTGAGGCGTTCCCGCTTCCCTGCCTGCCCCCACGTTCCCGGCATTCCCAACCCCCTTGCGGGGGAGGTCCGAAGGCGTGTAGTCCGCGAACAAGGCTGATGAAAGAGCGTATGCCGTTGCTCTTTGTGCGCCGCAGAATAGAACCGGCGGGAGTTTGCCAACCCCAGCCTGTTTGACCGAAATCTCGGTTCATTTCATCATTTACCGCTGTTGAGTCAAGAGAAGCGGCGCCGGCGTCGCCAATCGTACTGGCACAGATCAGGGAGGGATCCGCCCGTGAGTCTAGTCGAAATCATAAGGGAGAAGCAGGAGGCGCTGCGAGTTCGCGACCTAGCTCAGCTGCTGGGGGTCTCTCAACAACAGATCTACAAGATGGCGGCTAACGGCGAGATCCCATCGTTCAAAGTGGCCAACGCCGTCCGCTTCGACCCGCACGAGATCGCCGGGTGGTTGACGGAAAAGTATCCCCCTCGTGGCGTAGAGGTGCGATTCGCAGCGGCGAAAAGAGCATAGCCACGGATGACAGCAACATCGCGGGTCGCAGATCGAGGAGCGACACCTCGCACCAAGCGCACGGCTTCGATATATGCGGCAGGAAAGATGGCGGGGAATTTGACCGAGTTTTGAATTCGCCCCATGCTGTCTCCGCATTGGAGGAGGCACGTGGTGGAGCGCAAGACGTATTTCACTATCGCCCTATTGCTGACGATTCTCGACGCCGTTGTGGTTTTGCGCTATGGAGGAGCGATCTGGACGGCGTGGTCGGGAGTCGTGTGGATTCGACTGCGACTGCTCCTTCTGGCAGCACTTTCGGCAACGGCGCTCGCCAATGTCTGGGCCCAAGCCATCTGCGGGTTAGGTCAAGCGCGCCATGGTGGGCGGAGCGCGCCGGCACTGAGCGCGGCAGCTAATCGAACGGAACCGCAGGGAGAAGGCGATGTTTGATTCGATCACTGACCTCGCTTGCAAACTCGCCGGGACGGGCTATTTCATCGACCCCGTCATGACGCAGGTTGTCTTTCTCGCGGCCAAGCTCCAGAAGCCTCTTCTGCTAGAAGGGCCTGCGGGCTCGGGCAAAACACAACTCGCCGTCTCCGTTGCCGCCGCGGCCGGCACGCACGTCGAGCGCCTGCAGTGCTATCGCGGAGTGACGGAAGAAAAAGCAATCGGGCGTTTCGATGAGAGTCTGCAGCGGCTCTACATGGAATTCTCGAAGGGCCAGCACGAGAGCTGGCAGGCAGTGCAAGCCAACCTCAAGGGACGGGATTTCTTTCGGCCCGGTCCATTGATGCGCGCGCTCGAATGCGAGCGGCCCTGTGTGCTGCTCATTGATGAGTTGGACAAAGTTGACGACGGGTTCGAAGCAATGCTGTTAGAAATCCTCTCCGCCTGGCAGCTCTCGATTCCCGAGTTCGGTACGGTTTCGGCAAAGAGCATTCCCTTTGTTGTCCTGACCAGCAACGAGGAGCGCAGACTGGAGGATCCCATCTGGAGGCGCAGCCTCTATGTTCGCGTGGAGCATCCGACTCCGGAGCGCGAGGCGGAGATCATCGCCAGCCGCACGCCTAGGAACTTGTTGAAATAGGTACACGGTGTGCGGCGTTGCACCAGTTCTGTTCGTCTAACAGGTATGCGTGGAGACGAGCGGATTCAGGATGGGATGTTCAGCTATGTATCGTTGGAGCAGCGTGTGCCACAGGATCAT
>DATCDL010000439.1:0-9763 GCA_036510715.1 Acidobacteriaceae bacterium | reverse complement strand
CCGAGGAGGCGTTCCAGGTCGAGGACTCCGTCCATGGCGCGGCGGAGAGCTTCGCGGCGGCGGATGGCGGCGGCGGCTTCGGCTACGGCGTCGAGACGGGCGTTGATGGCGGCGAGCGATTGCAGTGGACGGAGGAGTTGGGCGCGGAGCAGGCGCTTACCCATGGGGGTGCAGCAGGCGTCGAGGGTCCAGAAGAGGGTGGTTTGGGGGCCTTCGGTAGAGAAGAGGGGCTCGACGAGCTCGAGGTTGCGGACGCTGACGGCGTCGAGTTCGAGGCAGTCGCGGCGCTCGTAATAGCGGAGGGTGTCGAGGTGGTCGAGGGCACCCTGCTTGGTGGCGCGGAGGTAGTGGACGATGGCTCCGGCGGCGACGGCGGCGGCGGCGTGATGTGCAAGGCCCATGCCGTCGAGTGAGTGAACGCGGAGTTGCTGGCGAAGGAGAGGGAGGGCGTAGTCCTCGGTGAAGGCCCAGTCTTCGACTTCGGTGCGCGCGCCGGCGATGTCGAGCTGGGCTGGTTCTTCTTTTGATTCGGAGGTGGTGTCGCGGAGGACGCCTTGACGGACGCTTTGGGAGGTGGCGCCGAAGCCGGTGCCGCGGGGGAAGATGACTTCGGCGGGGCGCATCCGGGCTAGCTCGTCGAGGGCGAGGGGCCAGGCGGAGGTGGTGGAGAATTCGGTGGCGCGGAATTCTCCGGTGGAGAGATCGATGGCGGCTACTCCCACGACGGCTGTCGCGCCTGAGCCGATCGCGGCGATGCTGGCCAGCCACTGGCTTTCGCTGGCCTCGAGTGCGGCGTCGACGGCGGTGCCAGGGGTGAGGACGCGGGTGACTTCGCGGCGGACGATGGTCTTGGTGGCCTTGGGGTCTTCCATCTGCTCGCAGAGGGCGACGCGGTAGCCCTTGCGGAGGAGGCGCTGGAGGTAGGGGCCGGCGGAGTGGAAGGGGACGCCGCACATGGGGACGGATTTGGATTTGTCGCGCGAGGTGAGAGTGAGCTGGAGCTCGCGGGCGGCAATGACGGCGTCGTCGTAGAAGAGCTCGTAGAAGTCACCGAGGCGGAAGAAGACGAGGGCGTCGGGGTGTGCGTCCTTGGCGGCACGGTACTGCCGCATGACGGGGGTTAGTCCGTCGTCGGTCCCGACTGCGGTTGTCTCAGTTGCCATGGCGATCCAATCGTCTCTGAACGCTCAGGATACCGCAGACGCTTGGCCAAAACTCCGGTGACCTCTACACTGACGGAGTGATTGAGATTCCTATGTCGGAGACACAGTTTGCGGCGGCGACACAGCGGCTGCGTGGAAATGGTATCGATTTAAGTGGGCGCGAGGGGACGCTCAGCAAAGATGGCGTGACGGCGAAGTATGTGTATGGGGAGGGGAAGCTGGCGATTGAGATTGTGGATCGGCCGTTTTTGCTGCCGCTTTCGCTCATTGAAGGCAAGCTGCGGGCGTATCTGGAGCAGTCGGTGGCCTATGACGCGAGCAAGTCGGCGTTGTAGCGGGTGTGTGAGGGTAATCACAATAGCGTTGGAGATAGCAGATATACTGAGTATTCGCGGCTAAGTTGGGCGCGAAATAGAACTTATGTCCCTGCTTTGGCTCCGACTCGCGGTGATTCTGTACGGCGTAGCCGCATTGGCGGTGTTGCCCGCGGCGCTATACAACCGGCCGCGCTGGCGACATATCGCACTGCCTGCTGCTTTGGCTGGGGTGTTTTTTCATTTCGTGTCGATCACCGAGACGCTGGTTGCGGCGCACCGGGCGCTGCCGATCGACACGCATGAAACGCTGTCGTGGCTGGGGTTGTTGCTGGCGGTCGCATTTCTGGTGCTGGCGGTGCGGTATCGGACGGTTTCGTTCGGGATATTCATTCTGCCTGTCGTGGTGCTGCTGGCGATGGTTCCAGCGTTTCGTCCTGGACACGAGCGGATCGATTATCCCCTGATCCGGACAGGTTGGCTGATGCTGCATATCGTATCGCTGCTGGCGGCGTATGCGGCGTTATTTCTGTCGATGATTGCTAGTTTTCTATACCTGATTCAGGAACGGCGGCTGAAACAGAAGCGGGCCGAGTCCAAGCGTGGCTGGTTGCCTCCGTTGGAGACGCTGGATCAGATTGGGCTGAACTCCTTGCGGTTCGGGCTGCCTTGTATGACGGCCGGCTTGCTGATTGGGTCGGTGCTGGCGCTGCAGACGATCGGGTTGACGTTCTTTGCCGATCCGAAGGTGCTGCTGTCGTTTGCGATGTGGATTGCTTACGTTCTGATGATTTATATCCGCAGCAACAGTGGTTTGCGGGGGCGGCGTGCGGTCTATCTGTCGAGCTTCGTGTTTCTGGTGGTGCTGGCGGTGTGGGCTGCGAATTCATTCTCTGCCGTTCATAGGTTCAAGGCGCCATGAGCGAAAGGAAGAGCGATAACGGTGTGGGATCGATGCCGTCTCATTTGAAGCTGCTGTTGCTGGGCGTGAATCACACAACTGCGCCGATCAATATTCGTGAGCGGCTGGCGATTCCGACGCATCGGCTTGCGGACGCGACGAGGATGCTGGCGCAGCAGCCGGGAATTCGCGAGGCACTGATTCTATCTACGTGCAACCGGGTGGAGTTGTTGACGGTGCAGGATGATGGCGCGATGAATGACATTCTGGATGCCGATGAGGCAGCGCCGATGTTGAGCATGGTGCATTTTTTGAATGAGTATCTGCAGGTGGAGACGGCCGATATCCAGCCGCACGTTTATGAGTTTCGCGAGCGCGAGGCGATTCGTCATTTGTTTCGGGTGGCTAGTTCGCTGGATTCGATGGTGGTGGGTGAGCCGCAGATCCTGGGACAAGTGAAACAGTCGTGGACGGTGGGACGCGAGGTGGGGGCGGTGAAGTCGACGCTGGACCCGTTGCTGCAGAGGGCGTTCTCGGTTGCAAAGAAGGTGCGGACGGAGACACAGATTGGCAGCACGACGGTGTCTGTCGCATCGGTGGCGGCGGAATTGGCGAGGAAGATTTTTGGATCGCTCTCGGGGAAGACGGTGCTGCTGGTGGGTGCGGGGAAGATGAGCGACCTGACGGCGCGGCATTTGATCCAGCAGGGAGCCACAACGCTGCTGGTATCGAACCGTACGGAGTCTCGGGCACAGTTGATCGCGGATGGGTTGCGAACCCCGAGTATCACGACGGGGGTGATCCCTCTGGATCAACTACATCAGCAGGCACATCGCGCGGATATCGTGATTACGAGTACGGGCGCGGGGCAGATATTTACGCCGGAGAATGCGCGCGTGTTGCTGCAGAGGCGCAAGAACAAGCCGGTGTTTTTCATCGATATTGCTGTGCCACGGGATGTGGCGCCGGAAGTGAACGATCTGGATGGGTGCTTTGTGTATGACATCGACGACCTGCAGCAGGTTGCGATGCAGAACAAGGCAGTGCGCAATCACGAGGCAGAGGCGGCTGAGTCGATTGTGAGCAGAGAGGTGGCGAGGTATAGTGACCGGCTGTCGCACTCGTCGTCGACTGAGGCGATCAAGCAATTGATGCTGGAGGCGGAGACGTTGCGCCAGCATGAGTTGACGCGAACCGCGCAGCAGCTTGCAAGGCAACCACTGACGGCGGAGCAGATGGCTGCGGTGGACCGGCTGACGAAGTCGCTTACAGGGAAGCTGCTGCATGCGCAGATTGCGGCGTTGCGCGACGAGGCAAGCGACGGCGGGACAGAGGATTAAGGGCGTCGAGCTGCGTTGTGCGTGGGATGGAAGCAGCGATGGAGGATATACAGGGTGGGCTGTGGGTGGAGTGTAAACTTTAGGTACTTCGGTGACCTGTGCCCATCGGTCACGAGGAAACGGTAGCGTAAGGAGAGCAGGCAGGATGAGTTTGATCGCGCCCTTGCGGGCGGGACGGCAATCCCGGCGCAGAATCGCTTACGTTCTTGCGGTGTTTCTCCCAGCCCTGAGCATTGGCGTGACGGAGCACGCGGCGGCACTGAGCGTCATCCCGTACTCGCTGCATCTGCTGGCGGTGGTGGTTGTAGGAATTCTGGGGGGCTGGGGCCATCGCTGCTGGCGGTGCTGGTGATCGTGCTGGTGCGCGGATCACTGATGTTGTTTAGCCATCTGCCACGGTTGTCCTTCGAACTGGAAGCATTGCACGTAGTGCTCCTGGTTGCGTCTGCATGCGTTGTGTGGTTCATCAACCGGCGTCGACTGCTGTCGGAGGAGAAGATCGAGGCGACGCTGGCAGCGTTGCAGGAGCGCACGGACGATTTGGTTGCGTCACTGAACAGCAGCAAGTGCGCGTGCTGGACGTTGGACATGGACAGTGGGAAGAGCGAGCGTTGGTACAGCGGGAGCTATCAACTGTATGGCCGGCCATACAGTGAACTGGAACAGATGTCGACACTGAATCCATTCGTGCATGAGGATGACCATCAGCGGCTGCTGGATCTGAACCAGACGATGCGGAGTTCGTGGGAGCCGGTGGTGTGTGAGTTTCGGGTGTTGTGGCCGAACCGTGAGGTGCATACGCTGGAGATGCGAGCGAATCGGGTGGCAGGACGACACTGCATCTGGCGCGGTGTGACGCTGGATATTACGGAGCGCAAGAAGACTGAGGCGGCGCTGTTGCGGGCAGAAAAGCTGGCCGCGATGGGACGGCTGGCGTCGACGGTGGCGCATGAGATCAATAATCCGCTGGAGTCGGTAACGAACCTGCTGTATCTGGCGCGGTCAGGCACGTTGATGGACGACGAGACACGGGCGTATCTGGAGACGGCAGAGCGTGAACTCGCTCGGTTGAGCAATATTACGAGGCTGACGCTAGGATTTGTGCGGACCAGTGCGAGTATGGCCGAGACGGGGATTGCGGGTGTGGTGGATGAAGTGCTGTCGATCTTCAGTCACCGTTTCGAAACAAAGAATGTGCAGGTTGAGCGCCACTATGAGCCGGATGTGTGTGTGACGATTGCGCCGCATGAGCTTCGCCAGATCGCGACGAATCTGATTGCGAATGCTGCAGACGCGGTAGGAGCCGGGGACGCGCGCATTGCTATTCATATCGGACGGGAAGGGGGCAAGGCAGTGCTGTCGGTGGAAGATAACGGGACGGGGATTGATCCGCAGCATTTGCCGCGGATCTTCGAGGCCTTCTTCAGCACCAAAGAGGAGGTTGGAACGGGGATAGGGCTGTGGGTGACGAGGGAGTTGGTGGAGAAGAATGGAGGACGGATTTCGGCGCAGAGCCAGTGCAATCTCGCTTCGGGCACGACGACCCAGTTTCGGGTCGAGTTTCCACTGACGCGGTAGGGTGCGGCGGTTGCGTGGAGCGAGGGCGGGAATGGATGGTGGAGCGCTTCAGGCAGTGCGGGGCTTGGGTTTGCGGGTGAGCAGGTAGATCATGCCGATGACAATGAGCAGGGTGAACATGCCGGCGATGCCGAGGATGCGGATGACAGAGACGGAGTAGCGACCGACCGTCGGACTGTAGCTGCAGCAGTAGAGGATGAGGAGGTCCACTGGATTGCTGATCTTCTTTTGGCTGGCGTCGAGGAGTGCCAGGCGTAGATCGCGAGCGGGATAGTCGATGCCGGAGAGGTACTTGGACATGCGGCCATCGGGGGTGGCGAACATGATGACGCTGGAGTGGGCGAACTGGTCCATCTTGCCGTCGGGACCGGGGACCATGACGTAGTGGAAGCCGGTGGCGCCGGTGATGGCGGCGATGCTGGCCGGGTCTCCGGTAAGGAAGTGCACGGCATTGGCAGCGGAGGGTTGATTGGACCAGCCAGCTTCGCTGAGGAAGGTGCGCTTTTCGCCGACGGCGTCAGCGGGCTTGTCGGTGGGATCGATGCTGAAGACGAGGACCTGGTAGTCCTTGCCGGGGGTAAGGGTCGTCTTGGCGAGACCGGTGGCGAGGCCGTGTTGCACCTGCGGGCAGAGCATGGCGCACTTGTAATAAACCTCGGCCATGACGGCGGGCTGGCCGTTCGACGTGAACCAGGATCTAAGTGGGCCGGTGCGGCCGGTTTCATCCGTAAAGATGGCCGTGAGCGGGAGAGGCTGGCCAAGGCGCTGCTCGAGACCAGCGTGTGCGAGATAGGCGGGGGTTTCCTGCGCGGTCGCACCGAGAGGCTTGTCTGCAGAGTAACCCTGCGCGTGGAGAACGCTGACGGAGAAGAATCCCACCACCACAAAGGCCCACAATCTAGTTCGCATTGAATAGAATCTCCATTGACTCTCTCCATGGTACCTGCTGGACGGGTTGGAATGGGGTGAGTTGCGTGGCCGCGGAACGGGTATTCTATAAGCTGTGACGACACACACAATACGGATTGGATCGAGGGGTTCGCAGTTGGCACTGTGGCAGGCGAACCATATAGCAGATCGGCTACGCGCGAATGGCCACACGGTGGAGATCGAAGTCATTCGCACGGTGGGAGACCGGATGCAGGACGCGGGATTCACTGCGCCTGCGACGTATGAGGATGGGACGCCGCTGGATGCAAAGGGAATCTTCATCAAGGAGATCGAGGACGCGCTGATGGGAGGCAGGATCGATCTGGCGGTGCACTCGCTGAAAGATTTGCCGACGACGCTGGATGAGCGATTTACGCTGGCTGCGATTCCATCACGAGTGGATGCGCGGGATGCGTTCGTGTGCGAGGAGCACTGGGGGCTGCATATGCTGCCTTCGGGGGCGAGGGTGGCGACGACCAGTCCACGGCGGCAGGCGATGTTGCTTGCGCTGCGACCGGATATTCGGTTTGTGGAGATGCGAGGGAACATCGATACGCGGCTTCGGAAGTGGTCGGAGGGGCAGGCGGATGCTCTCGTGCTGGCATGTGCGGGACTGGATCGCCTGGGACGAACCGAGCATGTACACTCACGATTTTCTGTGGACGAGATGACGCCTGCGCCGGGACAGGGAGCGCTGGGTTTGGAGACACGTTCTCCGAAGCATCCGCTGGATACGGAGGATGCGAGCCGCGATCCGTACGTGTATGCGGCGGTGCGCGCGCTGAATGATGCGGATGCAGAGTTTGCAACGGAGGCGGAGCGAGCTGTTTTGAATGCGCTTGGTGGGGGCTGCCAGTTGCCTCTGGGAGCGTATTGCCATCGCGAGGACGAGCAGTGGCACATGCACGCCATGGTCGTTTCGCGGGATGGAGAGCAGGCGGCACATTTGGAGCGGCGTACTGCCGGGGGTACTGCTGCGGCTGAATTTGGAGCGTCGGTTGCCGAGGCCTTGGTGGCGCGGGGAGCGATGGAACTTCTTTCCCCTTCGGTTGACGTCTGAGCGGGTTGTGCGGTCGAGGGGCTTCTCGCGACAGGAGCGGCTGAACTCTCGTTCATCTCCGATCCATCTACACTGAGAGCTGTGAAGACCAGCCACTCCCATTTCGCAGCGTTGTTTCTAATGACGATGGTTGTGACGATGCAGCCTGGGGCGCAGGGTCAACCGACCCGGCAGGAGGTGGGTGCTGGTGAGGTGCTGCCCGCGACTGAAGGGGTGATTGTGCCCGCGGGGGTGCCGCTGCACATCCAGGTCACGCGCACAGCGCATTTACATAGGGGAGCGGGGGTAAGCGGCGTCCTTACGGAGCCGATTTATGTTCGAGACCGTCTGGTACTGCCGGTGGGGTCGACCCTGAGGGGAGCGGTGACTGGGTATGCTCCGGTGGACCGTATGGTGCGAGAGCAGGCGCTGCTGAATGGCGATGTGACACCGCTGCATGATCCGGTGGTGGATTTTACAAGTCTTCACATCGTTGGCACAGATGAGGATGTTGCGCTTGATACTAGGGCGCTGATTCGGGCGACGAAACTGGTTCGATTCAGCAGTGCGAAGAAGCCGTCGTTGGTGCTACAGGCGATCCATGGAGTGAAGACTCGCGTGCATGATGTGTATGCGTCGATCTTTGGGCCAGGAAAGAAAGACCGTGCGCTGCAACTACTGTACGGACAGCTTCCGTATCATCCCCAGCGGATATGGGCGGGAACGCAGTTTCTCGCGGACCTGAATGCGCCGGCCACGGTGAGGATGCCGTATGAGGCGCCTGTTGTCGAGTCGGAGGTTGCGAGCCTGAATGGGATCACCGTGAGTGCGCGTCTGCGGGACTCGCTTGATTCGAAGACGTCGAAGAAGGGCGACGCAGTGGTCGCGCTGGTGACGGCTCCGGTGTTCGACTCGGAGGATAAGCTGATTCTGCCAGAGGGTACTGAGATCGATGGCCTGGTGACGGAGAGCAACCCGGCGCGAAAGTTTGGGCGGAATGGGCAGTTGCGGTTCGCGATTCGAGGGGTGAAGGCCGATGGGCGAGCCGCGGCGCGAGCGCAGGAGAAGGTGTACGGCACGCTGACCGGGGCGGAGGGTAGCGCGGGGCAGAATCTATCGGTGGATGCCGAGGGGAATGTGAAGGCGAATCCAGACAAGAACCGGTTTGTGGCACCGCTGCTGCTTGCGGCCACGGCACTGGCTGGACAAGATGAGGATCGCGATGGCGGCGGTGCCGCCGGTGGTGGAATCGGCAGAACGACAGTCGCGTCGAATGGCTTTGGATTAGTCGCGAGGGTCATTGCATTGACGGCGAGTAACCGGAATGTGGCGCTGGGCTTCGGGGCGTATGCGTTTGCGAAGTCAATTTATTTTCGCTTCCTGGTGCGAGGACACGAGGTCACGTTTCCGAAAGATACGCAGGTTGAAGTTACTCTTTCGACGCGCTGATGGAGCAGGGCTGGTGCTCATGCGTTACGCCGGCATGGGATCGATCGCCGTGGGATTGAGATGTTGGGATAGATGCTGAACGCCTTCCGGCTGAATGACCAGGAGGAGACGGTCGCCGGGCTGAAGTATGGTGTTGGGACGGGCGAGGACGACGGACTGGCCGCGGAGGATCGCGACGATCTTGGAGTGCTTGAGGGCATCGCTGGGGGAGCGGGCCTGAATCTGTTTGCCCACCCAGGGACTATCGGGGCGGAGAATGCCGGCGGTGAGTTGGGATCCGTCGGGGAGGTCGAGCGCGAGACCGGACTGGAGCAGGGCGGCGAGATGGAGGTGGGTGATTTCGGCGGGCCAGGAGATGTTGCCAGCCTCGATGAGACGGATGGCGGTTTGGACTTGCTCGGAGCGGTGGGCCGGGGAGTCGGCGCGGCCGGCGACCTGCGCCTCGTAGAGGCTGCTGTACTTGAACAAGCGTGAGAGGTTGAGCTGGATGACAAAGCTGAGCATGACGGCCAGGCCTGCGGGCACGAGGAGTTGGTAGCCGCCGGTCATCTCGGCCACCATGAGAAGCGTGGCGATGGGGACGCGGGCAGCACCGCCGAAGACAGCGGCCATGCCCACGATAACGAAGCCGGCGGGGGTGTGGTGCGAGATGGTGGCGAACGCTCCGCCGAGCATGGCGCCGACGAAGAGGCTGGGTGCGAATACTCCACCAGAGCCGCCAGAGGACACGGTGAAGGAGAGTGCGAACATCTTGGCGACCAGAAGGATCAGGAGGAGCTTGAGGGCGAGCTGCCCGTTGATGGCGAGTTGCACCCAGCCATAACCTCCCCCAAGGACCTGCGGTAGTTTGAGGGCGATGAGCCCCACGATGAGGCCGCCGATGGCTGGCTTGAGCCACGCAGGGACGGGAAGCAGTTGAAAGCCGTCCCGGATGCGGTAGAAAAACTCGGGGAGAATGGTGGCCACTATGCCGCTTGCGATGCCGAGGAGGATGTACCAGCCGTAGCTTTCGACGTGTATTGGAGCGGCCAGCGCGGGAACATGGAAGA
>DATCDL010000438.1:0-4546 GCA_036510715.1 Acidobacteriaceae bacterium | reverse complement strand
CAGGGTGAGGCACATGCGGCCGTTGCCTTCGCTCTCGACGACGCAGACACCTCCGGTCTCCGCGATGAGAAAATTCGCGCCGCTGACTCCGGTTTTTACGCGGAGAAATTTTTCTCGCAAGAACATTCGCGCTGCGTCGGCGAGGTCCTGGGGCTGGTCGCCGAGTTCGGACAGATGCATGGTGCGCTGAAAGATCTCGCGAATCTGCTGGCGATTTTTGTGCAGCGCCGGGACGACGATATGCGAGGGCTGATCGTGGCCTAGCTGAATGATCAACTCGGCTAGATCGGTCTCGTACGGGTGGATTCCGGCTGCCTCAAGTGCGGGATTGAGCTGAATTTCTTCGGTGGTCATCGACTTGATTTTGATGACTTCATCGGAGCCGCTCTGCTTCACCAGGCTGACGACGATACGGCG
Source organism: Acidobacteriaceae bacterium (assembly GCA_036510715.1). GTDB lineage: Bacteria > Acidobacteriota > Terriglobia > Terriglobales > Acidobacteriaceae > Granulicella. The sequence goes on along the minus strand of DATCDL010000438.1, from coordinate 4,129 downwards.
CGCCTCGGCTGCATCCCGCGCCCAGTGCACGATGCCACCGGCTCGGGTGCAGTTGGCTTCGAACTGCTCGAGGTAGAAATCGAGATGCTGCATAGTGTGCTGACGGATCTGCTTGCCGGCTTCGCGCAGGGCCTGCCAGTCGGGCATCTCGTCGACGACGCGGGCACGCTTGGCCTGAATCACATCGGTCGCGTGACGCACGTTCCTGCGTAACTGCGAGTCGCCCATCGCGGCTTTCGCGGCCATGGGGAAGGTAGGCGCGGTCTTCGGATCCAGCGGACCTGCGCTCACGCTTGCACCTCTTCCTCACTGGCGAGAATTTCAGCCAGGTGCAGGGTTTTTACACCGGTGTGCTGGCGGTGGAGTGCTCCCTGAATGTGCATGAGGCAGCTGTTGTCACAGGCTGTGCAGGTGTCGGCCCCGGTGTCGAGAACGGCGGAGATTTTCTCCTCCAGCATGGCGCTCGAGACTGCCACATTCTTGATGGCGAAGGTTCCTCCGAAGCCGCAGCACTGCTCGACGCGGTCGAGTTCAACGAGGTCAATTCCGCGGACGGCCTTCAGGAGACGAAGCGGGCCGTCGCCGAGCGACAGACTGCGGAGGCCGTGACAACTGGCGTGGTAGGTGACGCGGTGAGGATAGTAGGCACCGACGTCCTCGAGGCCGAGGCGGTTGGTGAGGAACTCGGAAAATTCGAACACTTTGGGAAGGAGAGCTTCGACGTCCGCGGTGAGGCGCGCATCGCCGATCTCTGCAGCCATTTTGGGATAGTGATCGCGCATCATGGCGACGCAGGAAGATGAGGGGACGACGACAACCTCGGAGGCTCTGAACTGGTCGACGAAGCGCTGGAGCAGGGGCAGAGCGTCGGCCTGATAGCCGGTATTCCAATGCATTTGGCCACAGCAGGTTTGGCCGGGAGGGAAATCCACGGTATGGCCGAGGCGCTCGAGGACGCGGACTACGGATTTTCCTGTGGAAGGGAATAGAGTGTCGTTGTAGCAGGTGATGAACAACGAAACTCGCATAACGGCCTCCGCAGCATGACTTGTTCGACAGCGTAATTCAATAGAGAGTATATTTTCCCTACGCAATTCAGAGTTGTAGTTTATCGTACGCCAAGAAATTATTCTGCAACCATCATGAGGCAAGAGTGGGACCTAATCCGTTTATCGGCGTAATTTATCACTGGATTGGTGGTTTTGCCTCTGCCACCAATTTCATCCCCTTTCGCGGTATCAAACGCTGGTCGTGGGAGATCTACTGGCTGATCCAGGGGTTCGCTGCCTGGATTGTCGCGCCGGTGGTGCTGGCGTATATCTTCGTGCCCAATGTGGCGGGGATACTGCACGCTGCTCCTTCTTCGAGCATTTACTATGCGCTGCTGTGGGGATCGCTTTGGGGGATTGGGGGGCTGACCTTCGGGCTGGCGATTCGGTATCTCGGGATCGCGCTGGGATATGCGATTGCGCTGGGACTTTGCACGGCGTTTGGGACGCTGATCCCTCCGATTTATGACGGCTCGATCCATACGATTCTGCACGAGACTTCGGGACAGATTATTCTTGCGGGCGTGGCGTTGTGCCTGGTGGCGGTGGCGGTGAATGGGGCGGCGGGTCTCTCGAAGGAACGGGAGATTACGCCTGAGGAGAAGATCGAGGCGGGAGAGTCGGACTTCTCGTTCGGCAAAGGGATTGCGGTGGCGATCTTTGCGGGGATCATGAGCAGCTTCTTTGCGTTCGGGCTGGATGCGGGAGCTCCGATTGGCAAGATCGCGAAGGGGGTGCTGCTGGCGCATCATCGGCTCGACCTGTGGCAGAACCTGCCGATCCTGATTGTCGTGCTGTGGGGAGGGTTCGCGACGAACTTTATCTGGTCGGTGATTTTGATTGTGAAGAATCATTCGATTCGGCAGTTCGTGGGAGAGGCCGGGCATAACCCGATGCGCGCTGGCCACGGATCGGGAGACACGGTGTTGGACCTCGACCCACGCGACGCGTCGGCGAAAGGGCACATTGGACCGAGGACGCTCGTGGCCAATTATCTGTACGCGGCAATGGCTGGCGTGATCTGGTATTTTCAGTTCTTCTTCTATTCGATGGGGCAGACGAAGATGGGCAAGTACGACTTTTCCAGTTGGACGCTGCACATGGCTAGCATCATCATCTTCGCTACGCTTTGGGGACTGGCGCTGAGGGAGTGGAAGGGCACGAGTCGGCGGACGAAGATGCTTGTAGCGTTGGGACTATTCCTGCTGGTCGGCTCTACGGTGGTGGTGGGATATGGCAATTATTTGAAAGCCATGCAGCCTGTGACGGTGCAGACCGTGGCGTCGAGGGCAGGGTAAGCGCGGTCGCACGGACAGGATGATGATTCCGTGATCGCCGAGGGGTCCGGAGATGAGGACGGCGTCGCCTCGAGCGCGATGCGGGCCGGGTAGCGGGCCTTCGGCGAGGATGTCGATGCCGACGGTGGCGCTGGGCGGCGGTTTTGAGATGGAGTAGAGTCATTTAATTCAGAGTCATGAAGGAGGACCTATGGCGCTCAGTTTTGCTACAGATATCCGCCCTCTTTTCCGGGATGGGGACATTGCATGTATGAAGCCCTCGGGGATTGCTCTTGATGATCCTGGGTGGATGTGTGTCCCTGCAAATGCGCAGATGGTTTATGTATCGGTGTCCGATGGGACAATGCCTCCGGATGCGCCGTGGGCTGCGGATCGAGTTTCACTCTTCAAGAAGTGGATGGACGCGGGTTGCCCTGCGTAGACAGGTTGTCGCCCTGATCCCACGCATGCGCAAAGTACGCGCATGAATGGGGCACGCAATATCGTGGGGAGCGGCGCTCCCGCGCCTGGGCTGCGGGAAACTTTTTACTGCGTGAGAGACGTGTCCTTGTGTTGCCATTTTGCAGTAAGGTTCTTGTCGGCGAGTGCTTTGATGAAGACTCCGCCAACTACGCTGCGGGCTTGAAAGCCGACCTGCTTGCCGGTCTTAGTGTCGTACCAGTCGGTTAGAGGAACTCGGCTTGGGCCCTCGTTGGTCCATCGATAAATGCGGTCGATGATGGCGTTGAATTGTTCCGGGGTCGTGGCGAGGGTCGCGGTCCAGACGGACCAGTCAAGCTTGGTGTAGTCGGCGCGGCTGTCGAGCGGCAGACCGTAGCGATTGAGCTTGGTCATGTAGAACTTCATCTCAGTCTCGCGGACACTCTTCGGGAAGAGATCGTAGCCGAGCAGGTCATCCCAGACGAGATTGTACTTCTGGCTCCAGGTGTCAGGGCTGTTGAAGGCGAGCTTGTAGTGGTCGCCTTCCTGCGCCATCACCATCCACTTTTCCGCCATCTTCTTCGCGCTGGTTTTGTACTCGGTTGAGACGTCGGGCTGCTTGAGCAGATGCGCGAGATCGGCGTAGGCGGCAAGGGCTTCGATGGCCTTGATGGAGAGATTGGCGTTGTGGGCTACGTGCCCGGCGAAGTCGTCTGTGGTCAATTGATTTTCAGGGTCCAGACCTTTTGCCTTCAGGTATTCTGCCCACTTGGTAAGTTGTGGCCAATAACGCTGGGCGAGTCTCGTATTGCCTTCGGCGCGTTCGACGGCGTCTACCAGGATGAGCATGTTGCCGCTCTCCTCCACTGGCATCTGGTCGTCTTCTGTCTTCTCACCGCCGCCGTAGACCTGGCCGTTAGCGAGGGGATATTGTCCGAGGTCATGGGGAGCGAACGGGAACTTCCAGCGTGCGAGCGACGAATACTCGAGGACTGGAAGCAGTTGTGCCTCAAGCAGCTTGGGCTCGAAGAATAGAAATAGCGGCGCGGAGGGGTAGAGCACATCGACGGTGGCGATGCAGCCATTGGAAGAGTTTTCTTTGCCGAAGAGCATTGGATCGCCGTCGGCGTCGGCTACGAGTTTGTGTGCGGCGATTGCTTGCCGGTATGCGAGGATGGCGACCGCGGCGTAGTGCGCTCCAGCGGTCGTGGTGAGGTCGGCGGTTAGTTCGGTGTCGAAGGCGGTGCCGCGTGTCTCGAGGGCGGGATATTGGGCCTCGGCGGTGTCAAGCATCTCTTCTACGGGTAGGTTGTTGCGTTGCCAGTAGGGGCGCAGATTCCGCTCGAGGTATTGGATGGCGTA
>DATCDL010000437.1:0-5120 GCA_036510715.1 Acidobacteriaceae bacterium | reverse complement strand
ATCGAAGTACAGATGGATCTGACGATCGTGGCATGGGTGTCGATTGGCTTGGCGGTGGCGTGCGCGGTGGTGATTGCGGTGGATGAGGGACGCGATCCGCAGACGATGGGTGTGATGAATGTGGTGTGGCCGGTGACGGCGCTGTACTTCAGCGTGTTCGCCTTGTGGGCTTACGTTGTGATCGGGCGGAGATCCTCGCTGGCCCACCTTAGCCGCGATGAGACCGCGGCGAAGATGGGGCACCCAGATTCCGGGATGGACATGGATGCGCCGCCGACGCTGGCGCAGGTGGCGGTGGGGACGAGCCATTGCGGGGCGGGCTGCGTGATTGCGGATGTGGCTTGTGAGTTCTGGATTGCGGCGGCGGGGATTACGCTGCTGGGGTCGGCGCTGTGGGCGAGCTTTGGGATTGATTTTGTGGCGGCGTGGACGGTGGGGATTGGGTTTCAGTATTGGGCGATCAAGCCGATGCGCAAGGAGTTGAGTGTGGGTGGTGCGATCTGGGCGGCGATCAAGGCGGATACGCTGTCGATTACAGCGTTCCAGGTGGGGATGTATGCGTGGATGGCGCTGGTGTACTTCAAGCTGTTTCATGCGCCGCATCTGACGGCGTTCGATCCGCGGTACTGGTTGATGATGCAGTTGGCGATGATGTGCGGGTTTGCTACGAGCTTTCCGATGAACCGGGTGCTGATTGGCATGGGGTTGAAGGAGAAGATGTGAAGTACAGGGGATAGAGGATAGAGGTTAGAGGGTAGAGAAGTCGGCGGGTAGAAAATGCTTGCCATGCGGTGGGGCGGTGGGGCAGTCTGCTAGGTGAGGGCGCGGACTTGGACGAGGTTCGGAGCGGCGAGGCGGGCGTGGAGAGGGAAGAGATCGTTGCGCGGGAGCCCGAGGTGCGGGAGCCTGTCGTGCCAGAGACTGTCGTGCCGGAGCCTGTCGTCCGGGAGTCTGGGGTGCCGGGGCCGGAGATGCTGCTGGTGGAGAAGCATTCGCGGGCGGTGCGGTGGATGCATTGGATTAATTTTCCGGTGCTGACGATTATGATCTGGAGTGGGTTGCTGATCTATTGGGGGGATTCGATTCCACCGTATCAACATGCGCACCAGGTGTATCGGGTTGGGATTGGGAACTGGACGCTGGTGCGGCTGTTTCCGGATTGGTTCTGGAAGATTTTGAATGCTCCGTTTCAGCTGACGACCGGGTTGGGATATCACTTTTTGTTTATGTGGGTGTTTGCGATCAATGGGATCGCTTATGCGGCGTATCTGACGGTGTCGGGTGAGTGGCGGGTGCTGTGGCCGAAGCGGCGGAGTTTTGTGGATGCGGTGTGGGTGACGCTGTATGACCTGCACTGGCCGGCGGCGAGGCGGAGGGGACTGCCGGAGCAGGGGAAGTATAACGGGGCGCAGAGGATTGCCTACTCGGCGATTGTGCTGATGGGGGCTGGGTCGCTGGTGACCGGGTTGGCGATCTATAAGCCGACGCAGGCGCATTGGCTGACGAGCGCGCTGGGTGGCTATGAGATGGCGAGGTGGTTTCATTTCTGGTTGACGATGGGGTTCTGCGGGTTCTTTGTGGTGCATGTGGGGCAGGTGGTGATGGCGGGGTGGAATAACTTTCGGTCGATGGTGAGTGGGGCTGAGGTGCAGGGGATAGAAGTGCAGGGGATAGAGGATAGGGAGTAGAGGATAGAGAGGCGTTGAGGATGAGTGAGATTGAGGATGAGCGGGAGCGGGTGATTGTTCGGGGGGATGCGGCGGCGGTGAAGGCTGAGAGTGCCCGGCGGACGCGGCGGAGCTTTTTGGTGGGCGGCGTGGCTGCGGCGGCGGGGTATGGGGTGCTCCATTGGGTCAACAACAGCAGGCCTGTGGGACGGTTGCAGGGGGTGTTGCGGAAGTCGCTGAATGTGGATGCGGCGATCAATCGGGCGGTTTGGGATGAGCGGGGGTTGGCGCCGGAGTATCCGGTGAGTGAGGCGAAGGAGTTGCGGCTGAATGGGGTGGTGGGGCTGGACGAGACGCTGAAGCCGGAGAGTTGGCGGCTGCAGTTGGTGGGGGTTGCGGGGGCGGCGAGCTTGCCGCTGTATGCGAAGGATGTGACGGCCTGGGAGTACGAGTACGCGGGCGCGATGGGGATGGATCAGCAGATGCTGGATGTGAAGGATGCTCCCCGGAGTACGGCGAAGGCTAGTGCGCTGAATCCTGACGGCGCGGTGGATAGTACGGCGGGGGCGGCGCTGGCTGCGAGGATTGAGGCGATGACGCGGGGGGTGCAGACGAAGCGGCGGGTGGGGAATGCGGAGGCGGGTGCGTCGTATAGCGGGCTGGATATTGGGACTCCTGGGCTGCTGCTGGCTATGGGAGATTTGATGAAGCTGCCCAAGGTGACCTTCTGCACGCAGTTCAAGTGCATTGAGGGGTGGAGCGTGATTACGCAGTGGGGAGGGTATCGGCTGCGGGATTTGATGGAGATGTATCCGCCGGAGAAGGTGGGTGGGCGGGAACCTCGGTATGTGTATATGGAGACTCCGGATGGGAATTATTACTGTGGGTTTGATATGAAGGCGGCGCGGCATCCGCAGAGTCTGCTGGTGACGGAGATGAGCGGGCAGCCGCTGACACAGGTGCATGGTGCTCCGCTGCGGCTGCATATGCCGATCAAGTACGGGTATAAGCAGATCAAGCGGATCGGGCTGATCGCGTATACGGACCGGAAGCCGGATGATTTCTGGCGGAAGCTGGGGTATGACTGGTATGCGGGGATTTGAAGGGCAGGGACTAGCTTCTAGCTTTTAGCTTCTAGCTAGAGGCTAAAAGCTAGAAGCTAGAAGCTAAGAAATTTGTGCAGGCGGCCCGTAAGCCGAATTTTGTTTTAGACGATCATTCCTCTAGGCCATGCCTTGCGGCATGGCTCAAGCAACCTACCCGCAGGTTTCGGTGAAAGCTCCACTATCCTGGGCGTGACGGGCCGTCGCGCGCTCGCCGCAAAAGTGGTTGCGACGAAACTCCCTGCCTATTTGGTCTTGCTCCGTGTGGGGTTTACCGTGCCGTCCGCATTACTGCGTCCGCGGTGGGCTCTTACCCCGCCGTTTCACCCTTACCGCAGACCGCGTGCATGGGTTGTTTCGCACTTGCGTGCTCACAGCTCATCAGTCTGAGGCGGTTTCTTTTCTGTTGCACTGGCCGTCCAGCGAGTTTGCGCTCGCCGTCCCGGACGTTATCCGGCACACTGCCCTGCGGAGTTCGGACTTTCCTCCCCCTCCGGATTGCTGACGCAACCGGAGGCAGCGATCATCCAGCCGCCTGCACAGGATTTAGTGTAGCGGAAAAGCAGGGGATAGAGGATAGAGGGTAGAGGGTAGAGCTTGGGGAGTTGAGGGAACCGGAGCGGGTTGGGTTGCGTAGAGGACTGTGGAGAGGTACGTTTCGGCGGGCAGTCGATTCTTCGGGAGAATGACAGGATGAAAAGCTTCGGTAAGAACGGGTGTTGCGCGGGTTAGGATTGAGACAGGTTCCCGATGGAGAAGAAAGAAGCATTTCGGATTGCGTTGCAGTCGCTTTGGGCGAACAAGATGCGCAGTGTGTTGACACTGCTGGGCGTCGTGATCGCGGTGGCGTCGGTGATTGCTGTGGTGACGCTGGTCAACGGCGCGAATCAGTATGTCGCGACGAAGATCAATAACCAGGGCGCGGATGTGTTCACGGTGTCGCAGCAGCCGGCGTTTACGACGAGCTACGCGGAGTATTTGAAGTACAAGAAGCGCAAGGTGATCTCGATGGATGAGTATCGCGCGGTGCAGAAGGAGTGCACGGCTTGCGTGGAGGTGGGGGCGTTCCAGAGCACGACGGGGGGGGTTGTGTATGGGGCGCAGTCGAGCACGGATACGCAGATTCGGGGATATACGGCGCTGATGCCGGATATGCAGAACCTGAATATTGTGGAGGGTAGAGGATTTACGCAGGCGGATGAAGACCATGGGGCGCAGGTGGCGCTGATTGGCGCGGATATTGAAGAGAACCTGCTGAAGTTTGAAGACCCGATCGGCAAAGAGATTCGGGTGGACGGCGTGCCGTACACGATTATCGGGCTGGGCGAGAAGCAGGGCAAGACGCTGGGGCAGAGCCAGGATAACTGGGTGGGCGTGCCGTTGACGGCGTATCAGAAGACGTACGGAACGATGAAGTCGGTGACGATTTACATGAAGGCGGGCACGGGAGCTCCGGCGATGGAGGCGGCGAGCGACCAGGCGCGGGTGATCATGCGGGATATGCGGCATGACCGGCCGGGCGAGGACGACAGCTTTACGCTGGAGACGAGCGATACGCTGGCGGGATTGTTGTCGAATATTATCAACAGCATTGGCGGGGTGGCGATTGCGATTGCGGCGATCTCGTTGATTGTGGGCGGCGTCGTGATCATGAACATCATGCTGGTAAGTGTGACGGAGCGGACGCGTGAGATTGGGGTGCGGAAGGCGCTGGGAGCGAAGCGGCAGGATCTGCTGATCCAGTTTTTGATGGAGTCGGGAACGCTGTCGTTGATTGGCGGAGCTATCGGTGTGGTGGGTGGAGTGATTGTGGCGAAAGTTGTCGCGATTGTTGCTGGCTTCCCTGCGGCGATTGCGCTGTGGAGCGTTGCGGCGGGACTGTTTGTGGCGCTGTCGGTGGGAATATTCTTTGGAGTGTATCCTGCGCGGAAGGCAGCGGATCTGGATCCGATTGTGGCGTTGAGGAGTGAGTTCTAGCGATGGCGATGAGAGCGAGTGATCAACGTGAATCGGTGAAGATGGCGCTGGATACGCTGCGGGCGAACAAGATGCGCTCGGGGCTGACGATTCTGGGAATCGTGATTGGCGTGATGACGGTGATTACGATCTCGTCGGTGATTAATGGATTGAACACGTCGGTGTCGAACATGGTGGCGCAGTTTGGGACGAACGTGCTGTGGATGTTCCGGTTTCCGGTGATTGGGGTGCGGCCGACGGCGGAGATGCTGGCGCGTAAGCAGTTGACCTATGACGACATGGTGGCGATTGGAGAGCTGCCGCATGTGGTGGCTGCGTCGGCATCGTTGCAATATACGAACTATCAGTTTAATGAGGGGTCGGTGGTGGCGAA